>DRTC01000293.1 GCA_011372345.1 Candidatus Cloacimonadota bacterium | reverse complement strand
TCTTTAATAATCATTTCAGATAAAGATTTTGCGTCATTTTCCAATAAAAATGAATCGTCGAATGATAGATCAAAATCTTCTTCGCTGAACAAAAATGAAAAGATAAAAATAAATGAGAATTTAATTATGGATTTCATTTGTTTTCTTATTTCAACTCGCCGCTTCGCTTACGAGTCGAATGGATTTATTTGAACTGTTCCATCCCGGAAAAATCACGATAAAGTTCAAAACTTTTCAGGATTCTGTGATCATCTTCTGATAATTCATCAGTAATCATTCTGGCAATTAATTCTCCCAATCCCGGACCGAGCATGAAACCTTGTCCGCACATACCAACAGCCTGGATAAATCCGTGGATTTCTTTTGTATTGGAAACAATAGGAAATCCGTCCGGACTCATCGGATATTGACCGCGCCAGGTTCTACGGACTTTCAGATTTGCCAGTTTAGGAAATAGAGCGACCATTCGTTTGGCAACTTTGGGAAGAAACCAGGAAGTTGAATCACTGTCAGTTCCATAAAAAGGAGGAGTGGGTGTAATGCAGAAAATTATCTGACCTTCGTTATTCTGATAAAAATAGTAATTCGCAGAATCCTTTGAAGGACGCATATCAACGATCATCGGACCAAAAAATCTTTCGACAGGCTCTGTGATCGCACCTTCATGACTATCAGGAACTACAGGTAATTCAATATTCAGCATTTTTCCGATTTCTGCTGCTTCGTTTCCAGCAGCATTAATGATAAATTTACAGGCATAATTTCCTTTATCTGTTTTAACATTAAAACTATTTGATACTTTTTTCAAATCTATCACTTTTTCTCGGAATTTGTATTCTGCTCCCAATTCCAAACTTTTTAGATAAAAGGCATTGATCGTCAGAAGAGGAGAAGCACTGCCGTCATCGGGAGAATATGTCGAACCTTTCAGATTTTCTTCATTAATTCCAGGAACTAATTTTGCATATTCCTCTGCTGAAATCCAATCAATGTTTAAACCAAAAGATTTCTGGATTTTCAGAAGATCTTTTAATTTTTTCTCATCTTGATCAGAATAAGCAGGAAAACTGTATCCATTGGAAATCCAGCCAATATCCATTCCATACTTTTCTTTCCAACTCGAGAAAATCTCGATACTTTGTTGGCTGATCCTGATCTTACCGAAATCAGAGTGAGTTGCTCGAATACCTCCAATCGCTTTTTTGTTCTGCCCTTGACCCGGTGATGAAAGATGATCGATGACCAACACTTTCAGTTTCTTTTCCGCCAAAGCAAGAGCAGTTGGAACTCCAACAGATCCAGCACCGATTACAATAACATCAAAATTATTCATCAGAACCTCCGAATTTTCCTAATGGAACTTCCACAAAAAGAGGTCTTCTTGTATTCTGCTCGATTTTTTCTAATGGAATTCCCTGCTCCCGGAAAATCTGATTGATCAGATTGTTACACGATTTAGCTCCGCAAGGTCCCATTCCAGCTCGTGTGATCGCTTTGATCTGGTTCATATCTGTAATTCCCTTTTGGATTAGATTTCGCACTTCCTCAGCTGTAACTCTCTCGCAAAGGCAAACCATTTCTTCATTTGCTTTTTTTTCAGAGATACTCTCAAATGGTTTAGAAATTTCGTCAGGTTGAATTTTGAATGAGACGATCTTTTTTGCAATCTCTTTGGGAACTTTCAGTTTGATCAATTGGGCTTTATTTGTAAGTTTATTATCTTTGATATCGACAACTTCGCATTTTTCCAGGTAATTCCCATCCATATCCACACATTCAACAAGATCACCAATCTTAACTTGATAATTGGAAACCTCGTAAGGAACAGTTACGAAAGGAGATTCCGGATTTTTCCTGAAATCAACGAGAGTTATCGCCAATCCCGGACAAATGGCAACGCATTTCCCGCAACCGATACATTTTCCTTCATAAACGGGCAGATCCATGATCGGATCACCTTTCATAAAAATGGAATTGGTCGGACAGATCGTAGAACACGGATTACAGGGAATTTCCTGAACACAAAAGATCATAGGAAAAACACCTTTATTCAAATCGGGGATTTTCACTTCGGAAATTTTGCCAGGCTCTTTTTTTAGAATTTCTGCTTTCTCAAACCAACTATCCGGAATTTCCTCAATATTTTCCCGCATTTCTCCGGCAATTTTCAAACCAGCTATTTTCCCGTTGAACATGGCTGACGATGCTTCGGCAATTTCATGAGCATCTCCTGCTGAATAAACTTTCAATCCGGCAGTTTTTGCTTCTTCAGTAAATTCGCTGACAGATTCCAGACCAACCGCGATCAGCACAGTATCACATTCGAAAGATTTCTCCGTTCCTTCGATAGCTTTGAAATCCTTGTCGATCTGCGAAATCGTGATCGAGGAAACAGATTCCTTTCCATAAGCTGCTGTTATCGTATGAGATGTGTAGATCTCAACTCCAAGTCTTTTTAATTTATCCGCATGAACCTTGTATCCACCGCATCTCGGAAGTGCTTCTGCCAGCCCGACAACATCGATTCCAGCTTGTAAAGCATGATAACCGGCAATCAGTCCGACATTTCCACCACCGATAATGAACAAACGATTTGTCGGTCTGACTAAATCTCTATTTACAAGTGTTTGAAAAGCTCCGGCTCCGTAAATTCCTGCCAGAGAATTTCCTTTGAAACGAAGAAATTTTTCCCTTGCTCCGGCAGTATTCAAAATGATTTCAGGAGAAACAAGTTTGTAAACTCCATCTTTAAGAATTCCAACTTTTTTATCTTTGAAAACATAAAGTGCAATGCTGTTTGTCCAGGTTTCGATCTTTTTATTTTCCATAACTGTTTTGGTAAGCATCTTTCCAATGTCATTACCACGAGTTCCGGCATAAGAATCTTCAACAGAACCAAAAAACTTATGAGTTTGCAGAACTAATTTTCCGCCAAGTTCGCTTTTATCATCAACTACAAGAGTTTGAATTCCATGATTTCCAAGTTGGATCGCAGCCGAAAGTCCGGCTGGACCGCCACCAATGATCAGAACTTCCGTTTCTATTTGCTTAATATCATGAATATCAGGTTTTTCCTGAACATCCGGCAGTTTAGGAAGTCCTTCCACACTTTCGATGATCATATTTTCCTTAACTGTTGTCATACAGGATTTTACCGGAATTCCATTGGCGATCACTGAACATTTTGCACATTGTCCGTTGGCACAAAAAATACCTTGTGCACTACCATCTTTAAAATGATGTCCGAAGATTTTGATACCGTTAGCAAAGAGAGCAGAAGATATCACTTCCCCTTTTTTTGCTTTCATAGGTGTTTTGTTCCAATAAAATGTGATTTCAGGACGATCTAATATCGGCAGGATAGGATGTTCCGTAATTCGATTATTACTCATTTTTTCTCCAATTTCCCTTCTGAAAAACTTCCTCAAAAATTTTCATTTTAATTGAGTGTCAAGAAAAAAGCGGAAAGACCTTGAAAACGGCTTCAAACAGAGGAATTCTTTCTTGTTAGCCTTTTCAACGGTTGGAAGGATTGTAACAGTAAACCGGTGAAAAAGTTCAGTAATCTCCTGCGGAGATTTTTGAAGAAAATCCTTTTGAACTTTTTCAAGGTATTGGAAAAGAGATTGACCATTTATTGCTAATTCAAATTTTGAAACCGTTGAAAGAAAGACCTTGAAAATGGCTTCCCACAGAGAAATTCTTTCAATTAGCCTTTTCAACGGTTGGGAAGATTGGAAAAAATGAACCGTCGAAAAGGTTCAGTAATCTCCTGCGGAGATTTTTGAAGAAAACACTTGTAAACCTTTTCAAGGTTAAATTTGGAGGAGAAAATAAATGAGTGACAAAATGACACCAATTCCTTTCGAGAGACTTCTCGATTGGATCATAAAGGAATATCGAGATCAAAAAACTATTTTCGGGATTCCGGAAGAGAAACTCTTTAGAAATAATGATAGCCGTTCATTGATATTGCTGGGAGAAAAACTGGAAACTCCGATCGGACCGGCAGCAGGACCGCACACACAACTTGCTCAAAATATTGCTTCTGCATATCTCTGCGGTGGCAGATTCTTCGAATTGAAAACTGTGCAGATCCTCGATGAATTGGAAATCGAAAAACCGTGCATCGAAGCAGAAGATGAAGGATATAACACAGAATGGTCAACGGAACTGACCGTACAGCAAGCTTTCGAGGAATATGTCAAAGCCTGGTTTTTACTCTATTTTTTGAAGGATTATTTTAAACTGTCAAAAAACAAGGAAAGAGATTTTGTCTTCAATATGAGTGTCGGTTATGATTTGAAAGGAATAAAATCCAAAAAGATCGATGATTTTATTAAGAATTTAAAAGATGCTTCCCAAGGTGATTTCTTCAATGAATGTAAAGATATTCTAAAAAGAAAAATCAAAAAAGATGAAATTCCAAATATAATAAATTCTGATTTCATCGAGAAAATCTCTTCGCATATTTCGAATTCAATAACTCTCTCTACAATGCACGGTTGTCCACCGGAAGATCAGGAAGAAATCTGCAAATATCTGATCAAAGAGAAGCGACTTCATACTTTTGTGAAACTGAATCCAACCTTGTTGGGATTTGATTTTGTGCAGAATGTTTTTATCAAAATGGGCTATAAAAATATTGAGTTAAAAGAGAATTCTTTCAAACACGATCTGCAATATGATGATGCTATAAAAATGCTGAAAAGACTCCAAAAATTTGCTTTGGAAAACAACAGGGAATTTGGAGTAAAACTCTCTAATACACTTCCTGTAATAAATACAAAAAAAATTCTTCCCGGTAATGAAATGTATCTTTCTGGACGGATATTGCATCCGCTCACGATCAATCTGGCATCCAAACTTACTTCGGAGTTTGATGGAGATTTACCAATTTCTTATTCCGGTGGTGCTGATATTTTCAATATCAAGAAAATCATCCAAACAGGAATCCAACCGATTACAATGGCTACCGTTTTGCTTAAACCGGGTGGATATTTCCGGTTGAAGCAAATCGCTGATGCGCTGATGAAAGCAGAAGACAACATGCTTCCGAAAGGTAGAAAAATCGATGTCGAGAAGTTGCAGAATTTGGCAGAGGAATCGTTGAACGAAGTCGATTATATCAAACAAAGAAAGCCTGTTCATGATCGAAAAATCGAACTGAAACTTCCTCTCACTGACTGCTATATAGCTCCCTGTATGCAAGGCTGTCCGATCAATCAGGATATACCGGAATACATTCGTCTGGTTAGTGAGAAACGCTACAAAAAGGCTTTAGAAGTAATTCTGACAAAGAATCCTTTGCCTTTTATTACCGGGTATATTTGTGATCATAAATGTATGCTTAAATGCACAAGATTGGATTATGAAGATCCGATTTTGATCAGGGAGATGAAGAGGATTGCTGCAGAGAAAGGATATAGTGAAAACTTGCCAAATTTCTATAAATTTGGCAAGTTTGAAAAAAAAACTGCTATCATCGGAGCAGGACCGAGCGGGCTTTCCTGCGGATATTTTCTCTCAAAAGCCGGATTTAATGTTACTATATTTGAGAAAACAGACAAACCGGGTGGAGTTGTCCAACACACAATCCCGAATTTCAGGATCCCTCAAAAAGCGATTGAAAATGACCTGGATATCATCAAAAAAACCGGAGTGAAATTCCAATTTAATTCTGATGCTAATTTTTCCATAAAAGCATTGAAAGAATCCGGTTTCGATTATATTGTGCTCTCGATTGGTGCTGGAAAATCGCGAAAACTCCAACTTGATGTAAATGGTGAGAAAGTTTTAGATGCAATCGCATTCCTGAAAAAATTCAAAAAAGAAAAAAAATCTTTAGATATTGGTAAAAATATTGCGGTTATTGGTGGAGGGAATTCTGCAATGGATGCAGCACGAGCTGCTTTGCGAGTCGAAGGTGTTGAAAAAGTTTACATTATTTATCGCAGAACACGAGAATTTATGCCTGCTGAGAAAGAAGAACTGGAAAATGCGTTGAAAGATGGAGTTATCTTTAAAGAACTGTTGAATCCTGTTTCTTTCCATAATTCGATTTTGAAATGCAGCAAAATGAAGCTCGGAGAACCGGACAAAAGTGGAAGGAAAAGACCGATCCCGATCAAGAACAGTTTTGAAGAATTCAAAATTGATTATGTACTTTCAGCGATCGGGGAAATTGCAGATTATGATATTCTCCAAAAAAATGGAATTGAAGTAGATTCAAATTGGGATATCGCTGTGAACAAAGAAACTAACGAAACCAATATCGAAAATGTTTTTATTGGAGGTGATGCATTTCGAGGTCCTTCGACAGTTGTAGAAGCGATAGCCGACGGAACGAAAATAGCAAAAGCAATAATTTCCAAAAAAGGTGAAATTCCAGAAAATTTCTTTGAATATAAAACCGATTTCAATAATAAAAATCGAATTAGAGAGATAACTTCCAAAAAAGGAATCATCAAGGCTGGACTTGACTTGAGAGAGTCCGATACAATCGGATTCGAGTCGAGAACAACCGACCAAGGAAACCGTTCTGAAGAGATTCGGAACAAGTTCCGATCTACGCTCAAACTTTCCGAAACTTCTAATGAAGAAAATCTTATAGATAAGTTTCGGAAAGTTGAACTTGAAGCAGAAAGATGCCTTGAATGCAATTTCATTTGTAACATCTGCACAGAAGTATGTCCTAATCGAGCAAATATTCCAATTAAAGTAAAATCCGAAAATTTCAAAGATATTTATCAAATCCTGCATCTCGACGGAATGTGTAATGAATGCGGAAATTGCGAGACTTTTTGTCCATATCAAGGAGCTCCTTATAAAGATAAATTCACGCTTTTCTGGAAAAATGAGGATTTTTTAAGCAGTCAGAATAATGGATTTATCGTTTTAGATGAACAAAACATAAAGTTAAGATTCAATCATATCATTTATAACCTGTTTAGGCAAAATGGAGAAATCAAATTATGCAATCCTTATGGAATTTTTCAGAAAGAAATGCAAAACTTGTTTGACATTATTTCCACTGTTTTAAAAAATTACACTCAAATTCTTAATTAAGAAAAGGAGAGAGGGAAATATGCTGAATCTGGAAATTCACGGAATGCTTTCTAGAATTTACAAAACTCGCAGATTATCCTGTATCTTCTTATCCAATAATTAATTGAATTTGTTAATATAAAACCTTGCGAACCATGTCCGGCTTTTGACGGATGTTTAAGAAACGAAATCTTCACAATGGTTGATATTTGTATTCACCAACCATTCCGAAGGTTTTCAACCATTCGGAAGGTCTAAAACAAACTCAAACCATTTAAAAATATTCAATTTTCAATATTAAATATAAAATTACAAGGAGGAATTATGCGTTCAAATAAATTTTTAGGAAGGGACTGGTTAAGTCCGGAAATCGATTACACGAAGGAAGAATGGGAGTCTTTATTGCGTCTGGCAGAAGATCTGAAAACCAGATTTGCTTTGAATGAAGATACTTCTCATATTTTAAAAGGAAAAACTCTTTATACGATGTTCTTTAATAGTTCATTAAGAACGAGAAGCACTTTTGCTGCCGGAATCCAGCAACTCGGCGGATTTCATGTCGATCTGGAACCGGGGAAAACTTACACTCCTGCTCGTAAAGGTTTTGAAATACCATATAAAACTGAAAGAATCTGTGATGTTGCTCAAGTTCTCAGCAGAACCGGAGATGCGATTGCCATCAGGATGTATGGAGCACCATCGCAATGGATCTATGGATTTGCTCATGAGACGATGAAAGAATTTGCTCATTATGCTGACATTCCCATCATCAATATGGAATGCGATGTTTATCATCCCTGCCAGGCTCTGGCAGATATGCTGACGATCAAAGAAAAATTTGGTGATTTCAAAAAGAAAAAATTCGTGATCAGCTGGGCTTATTCCGGCTCTACTGCTAAACCTTTTGCAGTCCCGCAAAGTCTTGCTCTTGCTCCTTCACTTTTGGGAATGGATGTCGTTCTAGCACGACCGAAAGGTTTTGAACTCGATCCGAAAATCATCAAAAAATGCAATGAATATGCTGTTCAAAACGGAAGCAGTTTTGAAGAAACAGACGATATGGAAGCAGCCTTTGAAAATGCTCATGTTGTTTATCCGAAATCCTGGGGTGCAATGGATTATTTTGCTCAAGTAGATGAATCCGGAAAGAAGATCAAAGAAGAAAATCTTGCCGGGATGAAAGACCTTTTTGAGAAAAACAAGCATTGGATCTGCGATGAGAAGAAAATGAAACTGATCGATAAAAACGGAATTTATATGCATTGCTTACCGGCAGATCGTGATATGGAAGTAACTGACGCCGTGATCGACGGACCGCAAAGCGTAGTTTATGATGAAGCAGAGAATCGTCTGCATGCTCAAAAAGCTATCATGGCATTATTGATGGGTGGAAGACTATAGGAAACCTTGAAAAGGCTTTTTCCAGAGGATTTCTTTCAAGTCAGCCTTTTCAATGGTTTGTCGTTGAAGACAAGGATAATAAGTGATAATGTAAAAAACCATTGAAAAAGTTCAGTAGGAAGAGAAGCCTTATAAACTTTTTCAAGGTAGATGAAACCTTGAAAAGGCTTTATCCAGAGGAATTCTTTCACATCAACCTTTTCAATGGTTTGTAGTGAAAGATAAGAATAATAAGTGATATAATGTAAGAAAACCGTTGAAAAAGTTAAGCAGGAAGAAAAGCCTTATAAACTTTTTCAAGGTTAGCGAGGAGCAAAAATGATATATGAGCAAGGTGGAATTTATCATTTATTCAATCGTGGTTGTGACAAAAGAGATATTTTTCTTGGAAACAGCAATTATCGTTTTTTCTTGCGAAAGATTAGACTTACAAAAGAAAAATAC
>DRTC01000292.1 GCA_011372345.1 Candidatus Cloacimonadota bacterium | reverse complement strand
AAGAAGATGATCCTCCTTCGCTAAAGCTTCGGAGGATAAATCTAAATGAAATAGTACCTCACGAAAATCCCCTCTTGAGAGGGGTACGACTTTAGCCGTGGGGTGTGTAACCTTCGCAATGGTTGAGTATGATTGATACAAACTGAACTCCATCTAACTAAAGTTGATGAAGTCCAATTTGTTTGGATTCTACTTGAAACGAAGTTTGAGTTGAAAACAAACAAATTTATTTCTTCAAATCCCAGCTAAATTCCAGCGGGGATTTTTTATTTGACATAAATAAAAGCAATTTCAAGTTTGTCACATCGGAAAAATTGGAAACCTGATCTGAAAGTATTGTCCGGAAATCGGAATTAATGATTTATACAATCAGGGAGGTGAAAAATGGAAAATTTTTACTGTAATCTTTAAATCACTCATAAAATCTAATAATGAATAACATTAATGATATTAAAAAAATTAGTTACTGTAAAAGCATTTAGTAATTTCTATATTCTTATTATTCGGAATTTAAGTTTGTTGTTGATGAGACTGAAAAAACCTTATAACTCCTTTAACTGTTTAACAATTGTCCAAAATGATTTTTTTTTAACAATTGTCCAAAATGATTTTTTGAATGGATTCGGTTCTTTATGAATTAAAAATATTAAAATTATTTTTTAAAATCAAGTTCAAATTATTGAACAAAGGAGGAATCATGAAACAAGCAAAAATCAAGTTTTATTTTGCTATCATCATTATTTTAACAATGAGTCTTTCATTATTGAATGCACAAAATATCATTTCCGTTCAGGATGGAGATTGGGGAGATCCTGATACCTGGAACCTTGATCGCTATCCCGACACTGGAGATTGGGTTTTGATCGATCAGGGAAACTCGGTAAGATTAGATTTGGAATCCGCCTGGGATTGGCTCGATGATGTTTACCAGAGATTAGACATCGAGGGAACACTTTATCCGGAAGTGTTACCCGATTATTTTCATCGAGTAAGACTGAGAGCAGATGACGAAATACATATCGGTCTAAACGGTCGTTTATTAGGTTTTGATATCAATAATTTTAGAGAACCCGATAATACCGGCGTCTCGGTTATGTTAATACTCGAAGCTGAAACCATAGATATCGAGGGAGAAATTCTGGGCGGAAATAATTTCCAATCAAATTGGGGTGCTGCTATCTGGTCAACAATTCCTACTTATATCCGGATTGGAAATATTTCCAACTTGCAGACTTTACAAGATTTTTTATGCAGCGGAACAATAACTGCCGGAAGTGGTGTAATGGGACAAAACCTGCTTTCGAGAGGAGGAAATATCCGTTTCTTTGTTGGTAATAACTTTATTAATGCCGGTACAATTCAAGCAGGAAATGGTTATGCTCAAGGTGAACCGTTTGCCAGAGGAGGAGATATTATTATTCGGCTTCCTCATAACATCGATGGTAATGGAGGTCGAATTCTCGGAGGATTCGATATGGGTCCGGATGGACAAACAAATACAACCTGTTCTAATATTCTATGGATCGGATGTCCTTATTTTGATAACACAAATGATATCATTTCATTTAGTGGACCGGGAACACAGATCGATCGCTTCGGTTTGCTGACCTTTAGAGCCCGGAATTGGGAACCGATAACGACTATCGATCTCTCAAATCTCGATTTACAGGCAATTCAAACCAGAAAACATTATAATCGTGTTGTAACTGATCCAACCGGACCGGCAAGAGGTGGTTCAATGCGGAGTTGTTACAGGCAGGAAAGTTTTGTTGATCTAACCGGTAATCCTGAGGGAGTAAATGTCCTTGTTTCCGAAGAAGAGGATATTGGTGGTGTTCCTGCTTACATTTATTTCTCACGACCTGAATTAGATGCGAACATATTGTTGGACCCGGAAGTTGATCTCAATGAAATCTGTGAACCTGATCCAATCTTCCTTAATCAAAGGCAATTGGATACTTTATCGATGAGTTGTCTTTATCCGGGATTTCCGGATATTTCCGAAATGTCCGAACCTTATCTTATCCCCGGATTAGGATTTCCGGGAGAAATGGCTCATATTCCAATTCGCTTTGTTAATCTTGGAGAACGCTATGATTTTCATATCGAGATCAGTGATGAACTCGGCTATTCTTTCTATCCCAATGATGTCTGGGTATATTCTTATGATGATCCTGATACAACCTTCACCATTGATGTTCAGATTCCTTATTCCGCACCTATTGGAACAACGAACAATTTTCAGATAACATCATCGACCTATCCGGAAGGAGATTATCCTGATGTTATCAACTGGAAGGTTGTGGTAGTTCCTCCGGTTAAAGTTTATCCGGAAGGTGATTTTTACACAGAACCCGGACAAACAGATACGATTACAGTTACGGTTTATAATCATTCGGATAATCCGGAAAATTTTAATGTTTATTCTTATACGGAAGAATGGAGTGTCTGGCCCCCTTCTCGGAGTTTATATATTTATGGACACGAATCGGGAAATGTTGATTTTTATTTCCAGGCAGGTGCGGAAAGACAGGATGATTCCAACTGGTTCGCCTTTAAAGCAGAATATGATTCCCATCCGAATTACTGGGATACGGACACAACTTATGTTTATCTTGCCGGAGTCGAACCTCCCCAGAATGTTATGATTGGAATTGTCGATGATATTGTTACTATTTCGTGGGATGAAGTTCCAGGCTGCACTTATAATGTTTATTCTTCCTCTGATCCGTATGAACCTTTTGAATCATGGTTTAATGAAATTTCCGGAATTCCGGAAACATTCTGGTGTGAGCTTGTGAGTGAGAAGAAATTCTTTTATATAACTGCTGCGAGTGATTAAAATAGTTCCTGAAGTAATGTATTGAAGTCTGTAAAATATGTATAAACTCCTAAAAATTATTTACTATCAGGAAATTTGAAATCGTAAAATTTTAGAATAAAAAAAACTCTGAAAGAGTTTCATATCAATTGCCACAAGAGAATCTTGTGGGAAGGAAATGACGAAAAACTCTGAAAGAGTTGAATATGCTGCTCATTCCTATTTTTTATTTGGGAATGTTAATTTTGGAAAAGTTTTACTTTGATCTTTATAATGAAGCATTTCTCGAAATAAAATTTCTTTCCAATTATATTCCCAAATAAAATTTAGGAACAAGCATAAGTTCAATCCGTCTATAACCGGATTGTGAGCTTAACCTATCTATTTCCATAGATTCCACCTATGGCTATTAATTTTTAATCCTTTCAGGATAAAAAAAAGAAATTAATCCACTTAAATAGTGATCTTTTTTCAAAACTCGTTTTTGAAGAAAAATATAAATCAACAACTCTCCAAATCAATAAATCACCAAATTCATTTATTGACATTTTATCTCGCATATCTAAAAAAGGTTTTGTCTTTGTGAGGTAAGGATCATGAGTAAGAAGTCGCTCATATTTTTCATTATTTTGTTATTATTCTCAACCTCAGGTTTTGCCTGCGATATGATGGCTATGATCTCTTTAAACGGACATTCCATTTCAGAACTATCCGAAATCAACGGAGGTTTTAACGATCCTTTTGATTTCTTTGATTATATGAAAGAACGCTCGGATTCGCTGTTGAATAATGATGGTTACGGAGTTTTGTATTATAAAAATGATGAAACGATTCTGGATACAACGCAAATCTGGTATAAGATCGGTCATCAACGCTGGTATGGAGACGGAACAGAAGAACCTCTCGATACTGCGATTGCGGATATAATGAGTGAGAATAATTATCCGGTGATCGTGCTGGGACACGACAGGAATGGTTCAACCGGTTACGGCAGTCATCCGTTTACATTTGCCTGGCAGAATACTACTTACACTTTTATGCACAACGGAACTGTTACCGGTGATATCAAAGCAGCGATGATGAATTATCTCGGAGAGGAATGGTTTCATAGACATCCATCCAATTGGAACGGACAGTTCGGGATTTTGAATTCTTTTATCGATAGTGAGCTTCTCTTTCATTACATTATGAAATTTGTATTAGAAAATAATGGAGATGTGGAAGTCGGGATTTATTTTGCTTTGAATAACAGGGATGTTCAGGGATACAATCTGCCGGAAGAATTATCTGATGGAAGTCCGGTCATTAATTTCGTCATGTCGGATGGTGAATCTTTATACATCTTCCGCAATTCAGTGGTTAGCGGGAATTCCGGGAATCTTTCTTATGAACGATTTCGAACCGGATTTTACGGGATCAAAACTCAAAATCCTTTAGCAAATGTTATTGAACAAAATTCATTAGTGATCATTTACCGCGACGAACATCCGCAAATTATTCCATTTTATAATCCTCGCTTCTCCGTGCAGAATGTGATTGGCTATTTACCTTTTGAAGTAAGTTTTACCGATGAATCTCTCGGTGAACCGACAGACTGGCAATGGGATTTCCAGAACGACGGTATTTATGATTCCATGCTTCAGCATCCGACTTGGATTTATGGTTCCCCCGGAATTTATGATGTAAAGTTAAAGATTTGCAGTCCTGCTTTTACTGATTCGATCATCAAACACAACCTGATCACAGTTTTCGATACGATCCCTCCCCCAAAACCAACCGGAGTTCAAATCGCGATTTACGGAAATGATATTGCTTTGACCTGGACAGAGAATGATCCAACTCAATCCGGAAGTAATATTTTT
>DRTC01000291.1 GCA_011372345.1 Candidatus Cloacimonadota bacterium | reverse complement strand
CGGATTACCTTCCTGAGCATCGGGATGTTCCCGCAAAGATGTAAAATCATCAGGTTCAGGATTTCTTCCGGTTAGAAGCCAGTATTTCTCATTAGCAGTCAGTTTGCTGGTATCTCCAGGATAAGTATTTAAAGGATCAGCATCCTCTGGACCACAATAGCTATCTTCACCCCAGGTCCAACAAGCAAAAACCAGTTTTTCAGGATCAGGTGTACAAACCCGAGAACCAACTTTACCGGTCGTTAATCCTCCATCTCCATCCCAATCATAAGTATATGCAAATTCATAATTTTCACCGGCAACATAACTGCTGACATCGTCATTATAAACTTCGCTCCAGGCTTGCGGACCAACATCCGAATCCATATAAACACCCATGGTACAATCATAAAGGGTATCGACAGCATTCATGTTTGTTATATCAAACTCAACATAGCACAGGTTCTTAATATGTTCAAAACTCCATTGATAGCTCAATTGACGAACTCGAACATTTAATGGCTCGTGAGTATTAGTGGATGTACCCCAGGCTCTATTACCTGCTGTATTGAAAGGACTGTAATCATAATAATAAGAAACGAAATCCTGCTCAGATACAGGATATCCGTCTTCGTCATATAAGCCGTCATAATCGTCGTCGTGTTCCTCAGTAAAAATATATTTTGAAAAGTAATCATCTAAAAGATCTTCATAACCTAAATTTACGAATCCAAGAGGAAACCAGATATGTTCAGATTTAATTATCGTGCCTGCATCATCAGCATCAAGTTCGTGTAACCATCTGTCTCCAAATCCGCTAAATACTTCCGGGAGTTCTTCCGGATCTCTAAATGGAAAGGAATAGCCAATAGGATCTTCGTCGATCAGACCGTCTCCATCATCATCGACTCCCTTTCTATGTTCCCGAATAGAGGTGTACATTATTTTATCAAGAGTATTATATTGACTGTATTGAGTACCTAAAGCAACATTTTCCTTGGGATTATAAGCCGGTAGGAATTCGTAAACATCATGATCACCATCAAAACCGACAGTTACCAGAGTATCAATAACAGGAGCTAAACTTTCTTCCCAATCCGGATGGCTTTCTGGAATATAATCATGTTGATCATTAGCATCTGCCAGCCAGTATAGTTTTTCACCTAATGTATTTCTACGCTGTTTTTTTGCACCGAACCAGAGAGCGCCTTGGTATAAATAATCGATAGCACTTCCACCCGGATATTCGAGCGAGGGCCAACGAGGTGAAATATCATCTCCGGAGCCGAAAAATCCATAGTTACTAACCCTTAACCAGATATTTCCAACATTGTGATATTTAACCAGATCCAGTTTTTTATCTGCGCTACCATTATTGTCGGCAGGTCTTGCGAGAAGAGTTGAACAAACCAGAATTAGAATAAGCGAGACAAGCAGATATTTAAAAATCAATTTCATATATTAATCCTCCAATGTATATTTATTCGAGACTAAATGTGACCGGGAAAGTTACCCAACAGGCAACCGGTTTACCACCGCTTTTAGCAGGTGTAAATTCCCATTGTTTAACGGCATTTATAGCTGCTTCGTCAAGACCACCAGGACCGGAAACAAGAGATTGTTTAACCTCAATAGCTCCTACTTTTCCATCGACCAGAACTTCGACTTCCAGCCAGACCTGACCCTGAATTTCCATTCTTCTAAAGTGATCGGCATAAACGGGAGGAATCTGTTTAATAGGTTCGGGTGGATCTTCATAAACAGCAAATTTTGAAGTTTTACCAATTTGAGGAACATTCACCGGTTCATACGGATCAAGAGAAGTGCTTTCAATTGTTTCAATAATTTCAATGTCTTCATCTTCATCGTCTGAAGCTTCATCATCAACAATGATCTCGATCACCGGTTTTACTGTTTGTTCCGGTGGCTTTATTTTATCTTTGATCTCAGGTGGAATATCGATCGCTTCCGATACTTTAACTGTTCTTTCAAATGGTTTTACTTCTATTTTGGGAGAAACCAGAAAAGCAAAAAGCAAGATCAATATTGCCAGGCTTAAAGCTTTTTCAAAATAACTGTCTGCAACATCTTTCCAATCTGAAAATTTCTTACTCGCCATGATCACCTACCTTTTCATCTTCGCTTCAAATGAAACCCGCAAAACATCGGCTAACCTGAGTTGATACATAATATCGGACATTATTCCGTAGTTAGTATCTTTATCTGTCCTGAAACAGGCGATCGTATTGAAATTCTCTGCTTTCTTCTGATACATTTTATATTGAACATCAGGGATGCTCACATTAAAATCATCGATGGAAATTGCTCCGCTTTTGGTAACATATATCGTAGCTGCATTGTTGCGAGGGATCTTCTGTATAGATGCAGCTTGCGGCATATTGACCTTTAATCCTCTTTCTTTGACAAAAACTGTGGAAACCATAAAAAAGAGTAATAACAGGAAAGCGATATCAGACATGGAAGCAGTAGGAATAGAAGTTTCGGGTCTTGTTTTTTTTAATAACTTTGCCATAATTCCTTCCTAATTCGTGGACAGAGATATTTTCTCTGCTCCTGCTGCCTGCAGTTTATCAAGAACCTGCACCATGTATTTATATTTACTCTTTCTATCAGTTTTAAGAGAAATAACCATATCCGGATTAGAAGTTACAATTCCTTTAACTACGGATTGGATATTATTCATGGAAATTTCTTCTGCTTCAGGCATATTGGATGTTTTATATCTGACAATTCCATCCTTATCGATCGAGATCTTGGTGATATTCTCGTCTTTCAATCTGACTTTTTTATCTGCCAGTTCCGAAGCTGCGGGAAGATTAATTCCCAATCCCTTTTTAAGATCAAATTTAGTTGTGGAAAGAAAGAAAACCAAAAGCAGAAAAGCTACATCAGACATTGATGCAGTTGGGATTCCACCCAAATTTTTTCTTTTTCTGCGTACT
>DRTC01000290.1 GCA_011372345.1 Candidatus Cloacimonadota bacterium | reverse complement strand
GCCAGAAAAATTTTTCATCATCGATTTTAGGTTTATCTTTTGTCGGAATTAATTTTATTACTGCTGAATCCACTTTCGGTTTGGGATAAAAAAGATGCGGTTTGACAGTGAATTCATACGAAACATCAAAATAGAATTGCATTTTCAAGGTTAAAATTCCATAATCTTTGATCCCGATTTTTGCATTGATTCTTTGAGCAACTTCTTTCTGGATCATGATCACGATCTGTGAGAATTTCTCTGCAAAAGAGACTACTTTAAACAGAAATGGTGAAGTTATCTGATACGGAAGATTTGCTACGATTTTTATTTTTTCGTTTGGAAAAAAATCTTCCCAATCTGCTTTCAGAATATCTTTTTTAATTAAATTTAATTTATTGGAAAATTTATCTTCAAGGATCGGATACAGTTTTTCATCGATCTCGAAAGCAGTTAGATCGCAGCCTGTCTGTAAAAGTTCTTCCGTTAAAATTCCTTTTCCCGGACCGACTTCCCAGACAAAATCTTCTGCTTGAATATCCGCAACATTAACAATTTTCCTGACGATGTTTTTATCTGTCAGGAAATGTTGTCCGAGAGATTTTTTTGGTTTGTCCATGAAAGATAATACACCTTTTAACATTCTTTTTTTTATTTTTGAACTTTTTCCATTTAGAATTTATCAGGTTAATTGTAAAGGTAAAATCTTTGATTTTTGTACTTTACTCGCTTTTCCCAAAAAAACTTAAAAAATCTTTGACACAAAAATCGGCATTTAAAAAAGTGCTTCTACTTGTTTACTAAAGATAAACGGGGGCGTAGTTCAGTTGGTTAGAACGTCTGCCTGTCACGCAGAAGGTCACGAGTTCGAGTCCCGTCGCTCCCGCCATTTTAAGCCGATTCGAGAGAATCGGTTTTTTTTTTGAGGTTTGATGTTTTATACATACATCATGTATTCAGAATCAAAAGACAAATATTATATTCAGACCCCCTGACCTCAAAGATTTTACGATGACACCAATTTCGTAACCAACCGTAAATTTGTGCCTGGAAATATAGTCTCGGTATTGTTGATTTCTTGGCAAAGTTTTCGGATAATTTTATCAGAAGATTCGTTTGTTAAATTATGCAATGAAATCTCAAGGATTTTATTTTCATTGTCCGGTTTAATATCGACTTCCGTTTTAAAAACCTGTCTCAATAGAGCACGAGCATCATCCTTTCGTGACATATATTGCCGGATTATTCCAACCATCGCTGTTTCCGCTCTGTAAGCAATCATCTTTACCGTATCAACGATAAGTTTTTTCTCTTTTGCCAGACTTTTGAATTTCTCCGATTCCGGCAAATTTTCAATCCTGATATGCCGTTTTGTCGCTTTACGCTGAACCTTCAATTCGATAAGATCATTTTCAAATAATTCAATCTCTTCTAATAATTCAGCTCTTTCCTTCTCGATTTCCAGTCGTTTCATTTCCGGCATTGAAAAATCGATCTTCATTTCATAGAATTTTGCTCTCCTTCTGCATAATTTTCCGGCAATGCTTTTTATCTGATTCGCTATTTTTCGATATTCGGGATTAACAACCATTATGGTGTCATCTAACTCTTCGGTTTCATATTCGATAAGTCTATCTATTCCATAATGCTCCATCATATATTTAAAGAAGTTTTCCTGACACCATCGACTAAACATTTTCATTGCGAGAGTTCCTGTTTCGGATAAAAAATCGGTCGTTATGATAGAGGTTTGATGATCGGATTTAGTCAATTTACGGATTTCTCTAACCCAAATTTTACTACTTAAAAATGTACCGCGTTCAGCAAGAAACATCTCTTCGATTTCACCATTACTCAATTTCACATTTACTTTCCGGAATTCATCTAAATCCCACTTATCTTTGACATATTTACGATATGAACAACAAGCGATTCGCTTTTTCCACATTTTTTGGAAGAACACCGGGCTGTATCCTTCACGGTCGAAAACCAGCATAAATCGTGATAGATAGCGGTCAGTCTTGAATTCTTCCACACTTGGCTGGTTGGGAACATCCTCCAATAATCGAGGAATAATATCATTCTTTAGAGCGGCAAGCAAACCGGCATTTTCTGCTTTTCTAACAACGAAAAATGGAAGACCGAGAAGATCGTTCACCCAAAAATCCGACATTCCGCTTAAACATAATCTTTGTCTCGATAAATAGCGACGCGGAAGTTTGGTCAGTTTTCCATAATAAGGTTTGATATGACCATCGATGTATAAAGTTCCGGCTGTTTCGGGAGACGCTTCCATCCAATCTTTGGATAACTCCGAACCCCATTCCGATGCCTGATTTTGAGATGACAGATATTTCAACTTTCGACGCAGTGTTTTTACTTCAGGAACTCGATCGAGACCGATTAATTTTCCTAATTCACCAGGTGCTGTATTTCGCAGATTTTCCGGTGATTTCAGACGGAGTAAAGCCATAAACGCAATCGTCAGAAACAAATGGCGGATTCCATAAAAACCTTTAGTGAATTGAAAATATTGTTTCAAATGACGCAAAAGTCCGTTTTCCAGAAGAGCAGGTAACGCCAAAAGAACTCCGCCAAACGACACATCTTTCAGCATTTGAAAACGACTCTTCGCTTCTACGAGAAGACCTTGTGACGCTAATACTCTATCGAAAGAACGAGTGCAGGCACGACCCATCCCCGATTTATTGTCGATTAAAATACGGTCACTTTTGCTCTCGAAATGTTCCTTTATCGTTTTTTTACTTTATATAACCGGTTCTGATAGATAGCTTTTTGAATTGTATTCTTTTTTACTCCGGTTTTTTCTGAAATGTGTTCTACATCTTCACCTGCATCGAGTAACTCCTGAATCTCATTTAAACGATCAGGAGTTAATACCGGTGAGGAACGAGACCTGCTTTTGTGAAAGAAACCACCGGCTCCTTTTTCCTGATATTTTTTCACCCAACGTTTTAAACCTGAACTGCTGATCCCAAAAGCACGAACAATATCTGATTGACTAGAATTCCCGCAAAGATAAAGCTGACTGACAAACATTTTAAAGGATTGATAATCGTCTGATGAATGATGGTAAATCGGCATTTGACCGTTAAAATAATAGACATAATTTCCCTTTTTGACAAAAATAACAAACTCGTTGATCAAAGTTATTTCTTACGGAAAAAAGGGCAAAAGCATCTGCGGAATAATCACCTTCCTCTTAAATATTTCTGAAAACAGGTTCTTTTTAAAATCCTTTTATTGGCAAGAAATAAAAGGAGCAAGAAGATGTAAATCCTTTGAAAATAAAAAATTACAATTTTTTCCGTTTTTTGAGGTCAGGAGTTCTGAACTTAAACAAGAATAAATGATCAGATTCAAATCTGATGATATGTATCAAGTGCTGTTTTATATAAATGCGATTTTTGATTAACTGAAACAATAAACAAACATGAATGTTTGTTTTACATTTC
>DRTC01000289.1 GCA_011372345.1 Candidatus Cloacimonadota bacterium | reverse complement strand
GGAATAGAACTGTATTAGCCGCTTAAAAAACCAAACTTACCAATCCCGATGTATCGGAATCGTGAAAATTTCAAAACTGACGATTCTCCTCATTCCCAATTTTTTTTGGGAATGTGATTTTCTAAAAAGTTTTTCTTTGATTTTTGAGGAGGTTATACATATTCGAAATGAAATTTCTTATCCAATTATGTTCCCAAATAAAATTTGGGAACAAGCCAAACTTCATCCCAATCGAAGAGTGGCTTTTTTTTCTGTGCTTGCCATAGAAAAAAAATAGTAACTTTGCGGAAGTTCTTCGCAAGAAAACCCAAGGTAGATAACTTTCGCAAAGTGGTTGGTCATTTTCCGAAAAACTTCGTGTTTCCTCGTTTTTATCCTTGACTTTATATTTCATAGAATTTCAAAAGAACCGGATTTGATTCGTGGGAAATAGATAAATGTATATCATTATCAATTTGTTAAAAACGGATTTGATTTTGAAATAAAAAAATTCAGGAGAAAAAATGCAAAGAACAATGCTTCTTTCCAAAATACACAGAGCGCGAATAACACAGAGAGACTTAAATTATATCGGCAGTATAACAATAGATAAAAAATTACTCGAAGCCAGCGGGATGAAACCAAACGAGAAAGTCGATGTCTATAATATAGATAATGGAAACCGATTTTCCACTTATATCATCGAAGGGGAAGCAGGTTCCGGAATTATCGGGATAAACGGTGCTGCTGCCAGGTTGGTTACGATTGGAGACAAAGTTATTATTGTAAATTTTGCCGAAATGAATGAAGAAGAAATCAGAGATTATAAACCAAAAGTGATCGTAATCGAGGATGATCATAATAAGAAATTTTATGACTTAGATTAAAACTTGCCAAATTTTTGAAATTTGGCAAGTTTCATTCAAAAAATGAAACCCAAAATAATCAAAACAATCCAAGAAATGCAAAATACAAAACTTTCCGGAAAGGTCGGTTTTGTTCCCACCATGGGTTTTCTTCATAAAGGTCATTTAAGTTTGATCAGAGCAGCAAAAAGAGATTGCGATACAGTTGTGGTCAGCATTTTTGTAAATCCTTCCCAATTCGGACCGAATGAAGATTTATCTCAATATCCCCGTGATTTTGTTCAAGATGTAAAACTACTTTCCGGATTGGAAGTTGATTATATTTTTTTTCCAACTGAAAAAGAAATGTATCCAGATGATTTTAAAACCTGGGTGAATGTTGATAAGATAACAACTATCCTTTGTGGAAAATCCCGTCCTATTCATTTTCAAGGTGTAACAACAATTGTTGCCAAACTGATGAATATAGTGAATCCTGACATGATGTTCTTGGGAGAGAAAGATTTTCAACAGATTGTTGTTTTAGAACAGATGATCCGAGACTTGAATTTCAAAACAAAAATAGTAAGATGTCCTCTTATCAGGGAAAAAGACGGACTGGCAATGAGCTCTCGCAATAAATATTTGTCAGAAAAAGGAAGACAGGAGGCTCTTTGTCTTTATCTTTCTTTACTTCAGGCAAAATCAGAATTTCAGAATGGTAATTTTGATTCATTATCAATGAAGAAAAAGATGGAGAAGTTAATTCACAAAAACAATGGAATTATTGATTATATTGAGTTTGTTGATCCTACATCTCTGGAATCGAAAGCAAAAGTGCGAAAGGGTGACAGAGTTTTGCTCGCTGTCTGGATTGAAGATACAAGATTGATTGACAATATGGAAATTTAAATTTTAAATTTGATCATAGATTTGGGATAAATGCAATTCTCCGAAAAATTTTTATATCATATCTGGGATGCCCAGCATCTACAGAAGAAACTTCAAACAATTTCCGGAAAATCTCTGAAAATAATGTTTCAGGGGCAATGGAATACAGATGCAGGACCTGACTTCAAAAATGCGATCATCCAATTTGAAGGAGAAGTTCTGCGTGGAGATGTAGAAGTGCATTTAGAGACTCATGATTGGAATTCACATCATCACCATGAAGATAAGAATTATAACAATGTAATTTTGCATATTGTGTTTAAACATAACGGACAATATCCTTTTACGGTCAGCGAGAATGGTGAAAAGATCGAGATATTAGAGTTGCAGAATTATTTAGATAAAAATATTACAAAGTTATTAAAAGAACACAAACATAAGAAATTTGTTGTTGAGGATAAATTCTGCAGTTTTTTTGCAGGACTTGATAATGAATCGCTCCAATTGCTACTTCTCAAATCAGGTTCAGAAAGATTGGAAAAGAAGATCAAACGCTTTGGAGCAGAACTGTTTTTCTCTGATTTTAACCAGTTGTTTATGCAGGGACTATTCGAGTCCCTTGGGTACAGCAAGAATAAATTCCAGATGCTGCAATTAGCTCTCAAGTTTCCGTATTCTAAATTAAAAGAGTTTTATCGAAATGGAATGACCAAAGACGAACTTTTAACTCTCTGGTTATGCAGTTCCGATTTGATCAGTCATCTCCCGAAAACATTTCCGCGCGAGTTTGTTTCTAAATGGAAAGAGTTATATCAGAAACAGGGATTTTCTAAAGAAATTTTCGATCTTGACTGGAAATTATTTCGTATTCGACCGATAAATCATCCTGCGGTCAGAATTTTGCAGATCATTGATCTCATCTATGAGAATCTTGAAAATCCTTTATTTAACAATGTGCTGAAGGTTTTTTCCTTTACTGATAAGAAGATAAAAATGAATAAATTTAAAGGCAGGATTTATTCGTTGTTACAGGTCAAAGGCGACGAATCATCATATTCATTCTTGCCGGAGAAATATCAGATTGGAAAATCCCGTGTTGATATAATTATAATCAATATTCTAATTCCGTTAGCAATTCTATATGCTCGAAAAATGTCGTATTCAGAATTGGATAATGTTGCGAAAAAAGTTTATCAAGAATTCCACGGTTTACCAGGAAATTTTATAACTCAATTCATGGAAAGATTTATGAGTGATACTCAAAGAAAAATTGTTTCAAAAAAAGCCATTTATCAACAGGGAATTTTAAAATTGTATTTTGATTTTTGTCAGCATCACAATTGTGAAATGTGTGTACAATTTAAAAAGGAATTGATCAGTTCTATGTGAAATGATTCGGCTCGTAAGGAACGACGAGTCGAAACATTTAGACGGTGTCATAATTTTTAGATCAAAGTAAAACTTTTTAGCAATTGCATTCCCAAATTTAATTTGGAAATGAGAAAGAAACATTAATCATCAAATTTATTCTATAGGAAAAACCGACAAAGAAAAATGACTTTAGTCGGGTGATGACGGAATGAATTCCAAAAAATTGTTTTGTGATGTGTGCCATTCATTGAAATGAATGGTTAGTGTTTGAGATTTATAGTTTTTTAAATTTATTAGATATTCGGAGTTAGAAATTTAGACTTCAACCTGGCAGGTTGATTTACCGTCACTCTTTCAGACCTTCTTCCGTGAACTTGAAATTCTTTTCTTTAAATATCTTCAAACATGCATCGACAACACTTTCATCAAAGTATGAACCTCTTTTATTACTGATTTCCTTCATTGCCTTCTCAATTCCCAGAGCTGCTCGATAGGGACGATGAGAGGCAATCGCTTCCACCACATCAGCAAGACCGATAATTCTGGCTTCCATGAGTATCTGCTTTTTTGTCAGATTTCGAGGATAACCGCTTCCGTCCATCCTTTCATGATGCTGATAAACGATCTCTGCAATCGGCCAGGGGAAACGAATATTCTTCAAAATATCGAATCCGACCTTACTGTGATTCATGATCACATTGAATTCCATATCTGAAATTTTTCCGGGTTTTGTCAAAATATCGGAAGGAACTGCAACTTTTCCAATATCATGAATTCTTGCTGTATAACCAATTCCTTTTATCCTTTCGCTTTCCATACCCATTTCTTGAGCAATAGCTTCGGAAAGCTCACAAACCCGTCTTTGATGATTAGCAGTATAAGGATCCCTGATTTCTGAAATTGAGATCATTGCCTTCACAATATCATTAGTTGCCTGATCCTGCATATCAATGCTCTGTCTTAATTTTTCTTCGGCATGTAGCTGTTCTGTTACATCATTGATCAGAAGAATAGCACCGTCGAACCTGTTTTCATTATATAATGGTATACCGATTACTTTAGCATAAGTTTTTTTCTTTAAATGATTCAGGAAGATCGTTTCAATCTCTGCTTTTCTACCTTTCAGGATGTAGTTGAAAACCGGGATCATATCGGTTTCCTGGAAAGCAGCGATTTTCCTGATATTGATCCCCCGAAAATTGGGAATAGCTTTTGATGGAATTCCCAATATCTTTTCAATGGTAGGATTTTCATATTCGACGGTCAGGTTTTCGTCTAATTTAATAATTCCAGTAGGTGAATATTTCAGGATCTCATTATATGCTTTTGACATTCCGGAATAAGTACTTTTTGTTTTGACAACCTTTTTTTTGCTTTCTTCTTCTAATTTTGTATATGATTTTTCAATTATTGCCAATCTTTCAGTTCTTTCAGCTAATAATTTTTTCAGTTTTGTATTGGAATTATTAGTTTTTTCAATAGAATCCAGCAAACTGTCATTGCTCCTAATCAGTGTTTTATTTTTTGATTTGAAAACAATAATTAAAATTAACTGGAAAAAAATTATAAATCCGATTACTGCCGATGGGATCAGATTTTCCCGCACAAAGCTAATTATCTGTTCGAGCATAAAATCTCCTTATAAAAAACAAGATTAAAGTCGTTGAAGTTGGTTTTTGGTGTCAAGGAGAAAATTGGGTAGTTTTTTTTTACAGGAAATTGTATCTCAATTATGACAAAATCTGATTTATTATGAATACATCAATAAGGATTTCATGGAAATCAAATCAGATTCTTTCCTTTTTGATATATCTGCTCAAGCCGGAATGATCCATTCCCAATTTTTCAGCGGTTATTCTGGCATGTCTCTTGTTTTTATGGTAATGATAAGTTATATACTTTTTCTTAAAAAAAGTTTTGGCATCCTTATAGTTTTCAATGTTGAGAAGATGATAAAATGTGTCGCTCTGCTTGCCATGTTGTTGGGAGACATAACTATTAAACTCATTTATGATAATTTCATTATCGATTATTTCATTATTGAGAAAAACTTTCTCACAGAAATTCATCAACTGACGAACATTTCTTTCCCAGCGGTAATTTAATAAAGGCTTCTTT
>DRTC01000288.1 GCA_011372345.1 Candidatus Cloacimonadota bacterium | reverse complement strand
GTACAATTCCCTGCGGACCGATATACATCCAACCGCCGGCAGTCATCTGTCCGTAATTGGCAACTCCGAGAGCATTGGCACGATTGAAATCTTCCTGGTTATCGAATTCACCGATCATCAAGCCATTTGTATTAATAACGCGTGGAGAATTTGGTGAAGATTTGAAAAATCCGAGCGGATGACCGCTCATACAAACGAGGGTATTTTCATGGGTCAGGTTTTCTAAATATTTTTTGATCAAACGATACTGCATCCAATTCTGACAAACTGCTCCCGTTTCTCCGTAAGTTACTAATTCATAAGGATACAAAGCTGTTTCAAAATCGAGATTATTATCGATCATGACCTGGAAAGCTTTTCCTTCCAGACATTTTCCCATGTATTCGTTCACTGGTTTTCCATAAATTCTTCCTTCAGGACGGAACCGATAACCGTAAATATGCCCGTGATTTAGAAGTTCATCGAGAAATTCAGGAGCGAGTTTCTTGTGTAATTCCTGTGGAATGTATCGAAGAGCATTTTTCAGAGCGAGAGCGATTTCGTTTTTATTAAGGTTCATTTCTCGTTTGGGAGCTCGTCTGATCCCTTCTTCAAATTTCGGATATTCCGGTAAACAATTTTCTAATTTTATGGTCATAGATTTGGAAATATAATCATTGTCCATTTTTTCCTCCATTTTATATGTTCGAAAAAGGATTCTGCAAAATGGAAATGGAAACCGCTGAAGCGGTTAACTTAGACTGGTTTTTATTCATTTCCAGAGTTAAAACTGTGGGCTAATGATATATGAAAAAGCTATTTAATCCACAACTTTTACTCCGCCTTTTGACAGATCAGTTGTGTTGAATAAATAAACCACATATAAAATTTCAACCATTTTAATGGTTTCTGAAATTTTACCCAGTTATGCAGAACTCTTTGTGTCCCAAATATTCAATTATTTAATGAAATTGTTCTCAACTCCACACTTCAATCTTCTTATTACTACGACCTGACAAGCTGCTTTGAAGTCGAGTCCAATTTACTCGATAATTCCCCTCTCGATCATTTCCGAAAGAGTAGTTTTTTCTTCCTGCAAATATTGATCTATCTTCTCTTCCAAAGCATTTACCGTATCTAACGAAATATCCTCGACCTCTGAATCGGCACATTGTTTTCTTAGAACATAGACAACATCAACGGTAGAACTTGCCAGATTCAATTGAAAATCAGGATCGATGGTTTCGCATACAATGATCGATTTTGAAATCCCATAAGTTTTTTTCGCCAGATAGGAATAGTATTCAGCATTAACCAAATTCTCTTCCACCAGGTTTTTATAGATATAGAACTGGATGAGCGGAATTGATATCTTGAATTTTTCAAAATTCCTTTTCCCGGAAATTCTGTATTGGAAATCCATTTTCTGAACTAATTGTAAGATATTCACCGAATCCGCAACATTATAATTTGGTTTTTCAGCCAGATCAAACAAATTTACCGGATTGAATTTAAATTTATAACTGAAAGGTTGATATCCCCAGGAAATTCCTTTATTTTTCATGATTTTCTTTCTCTTCATAATCACCGATATCATATCATTCAAATAATCAGCAAAATAAATATGAGAATCTCTTTTAAATCCTTTATTCGTTACCACCCGGAACTGGTATTTGCGGTTGGATGTCGTTTTGATGAAAGAATTCAAGGCCTTGACCATCACTTCGTTATTCCCAGGTTCTTCATTAACAATTTTGTAGAAATTATTCCATTTGATCTTGAGCTCATTCAAATACATGCTGTTAACGGGATTTTTTTCTTCTTTCAGCATTTGATCTAATAAATTTTCATAAAACATAACTACCTCTTTTTTAGAAAGAATAAAAATTCAAACTTTTTTTCTTTGTCTTTTATGTATCCAAACTCATTTTACTGCATTTTTTGTCAAATAACTTGTAAAAAACGATATCCGGACTTTACTTGAATATGATATATTTTGTTATTCAGGATTTACAATTTCGATTTTCCGTTCACACTCATTACAATAGAAATATGATTTCGAAAATAAGGGAGAAATTTGTTTTACGCTCCCACAAGGACAAACAAAGGATTCCCAACCTTTTGTTTTTCTTTTATAAACAAAAGTTTCAGGATCGACTTCATTCTTTGTCTTTTCTTTCGATGAAGGAAATGCTTTCGATATCGCAGATAATTCAGCTACCGGAATGATATGAACTGTTCCGCACTTCGGACATTTTATGGTTGGTTTTTTATAATTTGGAGGAGTCTTTATTTTAAGTCCGCAAGCACATGGAATAAAAGCATATTTGTTTATTGCCCGGATCAAATCTCCAACCTCACGCACTCGGCTCTGTGTTGTTACCTGTTTTTCAGGAATTGGTTTTCTGATCTCGAAATCCTGAATATCTCTCATACCGGAAGTTGGTATTATTACGGATGAATGACCTTTTTTCCCGTCAACATGGGCAAATGCTCTTTGATAGTTTATATAATCGACACTACCGGAAATTTTTCTTAAAATCTCGATCCTTTTATCTATCGGTGGATGTGTGCTGGAAAGATTAGAAAATGATAATCCTTTTTTTTTAAGCGGATTGATTATATAAAGAGCTGCTGTTGCTTTATTTGCTGATTTAAGATCAAATTCGGAATAAGAAATTTTTTCCAGAGCAGATGCTAAACCTTCCGGATATCTCGTTAATCGAACTGCAGAAGCATCAGCGAGATATTCTCTTTTACGGGAAATCGCAAAATACAGGATCTGTGCTAAAAGCGGAGCCAAAATTGCAAAAAGTATGGATGCTGCCATCATTATCAACTGTAATTGTCCTCCGGCTTTACCTGAACTTTTAGATCGAAATCTTCGTCCTCCCCCTGAAAACCATAAACTTCGTAAAAAAATATGCGATAGAAAGACAATACTTCCCAGCATAACACCGGAAAAGGTCATAAAAAGAATATCTCTGTTCATGATATGAGACATTTCGTGAGCAATAACGCCCTGAAGTTCGTCGCGATTCAATTCGGAAAGTAAACCGGCAGTAACGGCAATTGCACTTTTTTCGGGATTCCTGCCGACAGCAAAGGCATTGGGAGCAGATTCCGGAATGATATATATCTTTGGAATCACAGGAAGATTTGCTGCAATTTTCATTTCCTCCACCACATTATACAATTGCGGATGAATCTGGGGATTAACTTTTTGAGCATGACTGATCGAAAGAAGGATCGAGTCTCCTGAATAATAGCTGACCAAAGACATTATTATCCAAACCAGGAAAGCAATCGAAATACCGATCAACCAGCCGCTATCAGCAGAAAAATAGGAACCGATAAAATATCCAAGTAAAAAAAGACAAAAACCCATTGCTACAAAGAGGATGATCGATTTCCTTTTGTTCGCTGCAATTAATTCCCACATAAATTTATTTGTTTCCTTTTAGTTTTAAATGGGTAGATATATTAAAATCACAAATAACAAAATCCAAAAAACAAATAAATTCTAATTAAAAAAATATCGAAATAACAAATCAACCGGAGCTTCGAGTCGTTTTGAATTTGTAGTTTTAATCATTGTTATTTATTTGATATTTATTTTTGTAATTTGAATATTCCATGATGGACATTTGTTCAATTACCAACTCATTTCTCAAAAGAGTCGTTTTCTTTTTATGAAAAATCTACTTTAGGTACTGCTTTTTCTGCTTCAGTTTCCAATTCAAAGAACTCTTCGATCTTAAAATTGAACATACCGGCAATTATATTGGAAGGAAACATCTGGATCTTATTATTGAAAAATAGAACCTGGTCATTATAGCTCTGGCGGGAAAAGGCAATTTTATTCTCTGTTGATGTTAATTCTTCCTGAATAGCCAGAAAATTCTGATTTGCCTTAAGATCAGGATAATTTTCAACGACCAGGAAAAAATTGCTCATTGCTCCACTTAAGGCTTTTTCTGCTTTTGCTTTTTCTCCGACACTTCCCGCTCCCATTGCCTGACTTCTCGCTTGGGTGATATTTTCCAAAGTTTCTCTCTCATGCTTCATATATCCTTTTGCTGTTTCCACTAAATTTGGAATAAGATCGTGTCGTCTTTTCAATTGCACATCGATTTGCGACCAGGCATTTTTCACCCTGTTTCTCAATCTGATCAGAGCATTATACATCCCGATAAAGGACAAAATAATAATTGCAATGATCACCAACAATATTATTAATCCTGCCATTTTAGACTCCTTTTTTATTTATTTGGAAATATTCCTTCTAAAAGCGTAATGATCCTGTTTTCTCTATCAAGATTTCCCATCTTTATTATTTCTGCAAGTTCGCCACCATCAAACCATAATCCATGATCGTTCTTACACTTATCGATCAGTATTTTCTTTGAAGTTCCAACATTGACTTTTTTCATTTTTTTCAGGCAAATTGGACATTTTCTTTTTTTTTCTTTTGACTTTATGTCGATTTCAAAACTGGATAACAATTTTCCTTTATCCATCGAATTTTCCAATAAAAGATCCAATTCCCCCGAATCCAGCCAGATACCTTTGCAGGAGCAGCAGTAATCGATTTCCACACCTTCTAATTCAAAAACTATCATTGGTTCTTTGCATACAGGGCAATCCATCTCTCCTCCGAAAAAATTCAAAAGCAAAAATCAAAAATCAATCGATTTCTGGCAAGATATTTTAAATAAGATTTATAAATAAAAACGGCTCACATCTTTGCGAGCCGTTTTGTATTCTAAACAATCTTAATTATTATTCTTATCCGTTCGATCCGTTTAATCCGTGAGCAATTTTTTTAGATCATTTCCAGGACCTTATTCGAATTCTCGATAAACAATTTCAATTCTTTACCTGTAAATTGCTTCTGTTCCAGAAGAGCAAGTTCGTGAACATAATTGATCAGCAGTTTTGCTTCCTCGATTTTTCCTTCTTCATAAAATCTCAAAACTTTCTTAATGGTTTCATTTTCAGGATTAACGATCACTGTATGATTCTTCAGCATATCACTTTCTTTTGGCTGAGAAAGATAATTCATCTCCTGGAAGCGGCGCATAAATTCGTTGAACACGACCATTGCCGGAATGGATTTTGTTTTCAGGAATTTCATTTCTGTAGTTACTGATAAATACACTTTCCCCAGAATTTCAGAGAAAACATCTTTTCCTAATTTTTCACGAATATTAAAAGGAATATCATAAGGTTTGATGTAAGTAAAATCATCTTTAGTGCGGATATAAGGAGCCAGAGTATTAATTGCATCCGGATGTTTTTTAATGAATTTGGCATAATCATCCTTATTAAAACTTGCTTCGATTTTTTCATTAAGAGTTTTATCAAAAATTTCTTTGAGTTTATCCGAATTTGTTCTATTGGAAGCATCAACTATTTCCTTTTTTTCTTTATCGATGAGATTGTCGTTTATTTCCGAATCGATGCGTACAAAAGTTACATCCCTGTCTTTCATTTCCAGATGTTGGAAAAGATGGCTGTCAATGATCGGATGTGAATAAATAACCTCGATTCCCTGCTCTTTCATTAAATTCAGATAAGTAACCTGCGTGTCTTCGCTTTGGGCATAAAATATTTTTTGAGGTTTATCTTTGGATTTGTTTCGTTCACGATATTCTTTAATCGTGATAAAATCATCCTGCGTAGTTTTGAAGATGATATGATCTTTCATTGCTTCAGAAAATTTCTCATCGGAAAGAATTCCGTATTTGATAAAATAATGAATATCATCCCAGAATCCTTCGTATTTCTTACGGTCTTCTTTGAAAATATCCTTTAAACTGTCAGCGATTTTTCTGATGATATATTGGGAAATTTTCTGAACCTGCTGATCGTGCTGCAGGAAACTTCGAGAAACATTTAAAGGAATATCCGGAATATCGATCCCGCCTTTTAAAAGCAGAAGAAATTCAGGTACGATCTGTTTCAGATCATCGGCAACGAAAACATTATTGCAGAACAATTTTACTTTTCCCTGATTCATTTCCAACTGGTTTTTTATTTTTGGAAAATAGAGAATTCCTTTCAGGTTGAACGGAAAATCGACATTCAAATGGATCCAGAAAAGAGGATCATCCCAATCGTGAAATAATTTCTTATAAAATTCCTTATATTCCTCATCCGTAACATCTTTTGGTTTTTTCAACCACAACGCTTCTTTCTGGTTGATCGCTTCTTTTTCCTTGTTCAGGAAGATCGGGAAAGGCATGAAATTACTGTATTTTTCGATCAATTCCTTAATTTTATGTTCTTCGAGATATTCCTCATTATCCTTATTTAAATGAACGGTTACCGTTGTTCCGATATCCTTTCTTTTACCATCTTCGGCTTTATATTCGGTTTCTCCTTCGCATTCCCAGAAAGCAGGATGTGAACCTTTCTTAAAAGATAAAGAATCGATCGTAACCTTCTTGGCGACCATAAAGGAGGAATAAAATCCCAATCCGAAATGCCCGATAATCGAAGATTGTTTATCTTTATACTTTTCGATGAAATCTTCCGCTCCTGAAAAAGCGATCTGGTTGATGTATTTTTTGATCTCCGTAGCATTCATTCCGATCCCATAATCGATGACTTCCAGTGTTTTCTTCTTTTTATTGGTTTTGATTTCGATCTTCAAATCTTCTGACTTCACTTCCGGATCGATTGCTTTCCTTTTGTTCATCGCATCGATCGCATTTGAGATTAATTCCCGCAGGAAAATATCATGCTCGGAATAAAGCCATTTTTTGATGATCGGGAAAATATTCTCTGTATGAATGGATAGTTTTCCGGTTTTTTTATCTGTCATTTTTTTTCTCCTTTATCCTCCGAAGCTTTAGCAAAGGAGGATTTTTAGCCACGAATTAACACGAATTTGCACAAGTTGAATTTGACAGGATAACAGGATTCACCGGATAAAATTAAATCCGATTATCCATCCATTTTCAACACAAATCCGTATCATTCGAGAGCCTTTCTTTTTTTTGGAGATAAAATAAATTCGATTGTTTTCTTGTCAAAGATTTTTTAGCAGTCTTAATTGAGGAGTGCTATTTTTTTGTAGAGCAAACTTTTTCTGCTTTCAAAAAATCCGTTCAATTTCTATTTTAAAAGGATTCAGAACAAGTTCTGAACTACACCGTTAAAATAATGATTCCGGAAACAGAAAGTAATGCTCCAATCAGAGTTTTAGGAGTTATAGTCTCACTTCCGTATAAAATTCCCATAATTACTCCAAAAAGAGGAGAAGTAAAAGCGATCGGCATAACTTTTCCCAGAGGAGCACCTTTTATCGCTTTATAAAAACATAACATGCCAATTGCTCCGGCAATTATTCCTCCGCCAACAATGATATATAAAAGTGCTTTTGTCTCTGTTTTCAGAAGATTTTTCCACTGCGGAAAACTGGCAAATCCGAGAATTATCAGAGCGATAAAAGTCCTGATCGTAATACCCATCTGCGGAGAGAGATAACCTTGATGTAATCCTTTTTTCTCGAAATATCCGCCAACTCCCCAGGCAATTGCGGTTATTAATGCAAAAATTTGTGGTTTCATAATCTACCTTTCATTGTCATTTTCCCGAAGGCTTTCGGGATCCCTGCTTTTCTTACGAAGAATCTCGGAATAACAAAAAAAAACACTTTATTCTTTGAGTTTCAAAATCCAGAACCAGCCACTTAATGAGCCAAATAAATAATAAGGAAAATCTGTTATATTGAAGGAATTTCCCAAAATTATTCTGCCGATATAATCCTTCCTGATAACTTCCAGAAAAGAAGGATGCCATAACTGGAGAAATTCTAAACAGCAAGTTGAGATAAAAACGATCAAAGCGATTTTAAAGGGTTTGGTTTTGGGAAAAAATAGGAAAATTATCAGACACCAGAAAATCTCGTAAAGTAATCCCCCAAAACTATCATTGAGCCAGTCTGAAAAAGGACCTTGATAAATATTCGAGAGAAATCCAAGAGGAACGATTACCAAAATTGAAATTAGTGTTTTAATAGTAATTTTATTTATTTTGTGCTTCCTATCTCTTTAATTTAAAAGCGATTGCAGTTGCGGTCTTTCTAACTGCAACATGAGGATGAGTTCCTATAACATGAGTTTTCCAGGATCCATGACCAACAATCTTATGGTGTGTTTCCAGATAAACTTCCCGATCGACATCATATTTAACAAGCATCACACCATCAGCACCGATCTCCAATGCTTTTTTCTTGATCAAAGCATCTAATTCCGGTCTACGAGCCTGTTTTCCTAATTCCGCAGCAATCACTCCAATAACTTTGTGAGGTTGATTTAGCTCTTCATGTTTAAAGATAATTTGAGCATCTTTCGGTTTTTCCTGCGGAACATACGATTCATCTGTTTGAATGAATTTTACATGAGAAGCACAACCTGTTAAAAGAAAAATGATAAGCATCATCAATGATATTTTTTTCAAGATAATCTCCTTTCTATAAACTTGCCAAATTTTTTAAAATTTGGCAAGCTTCAGACTAATTGATAGCCTTAACTTGATAATACTTCACATTTTCTGAAATATCTTCGCTCCAATCCGTTTCCATGATTCCAGTTCCTGTTGGTTCAAGAGTGAATGTCCCATAAGGATCTTCAGAACTGTAAACATTATAGGAAGTTGCACCAATAACCGAATCCCAGTTAAGTTCAACAAGATTATTATAAATAAAAATAGTCATATTTTCAGGAGAGTTCATCCAATTTCCTTGATGATATATTTCCTGAATCTCATCATCAGACAAAGCACGATTATAAACTCTGATATCATCAATCTTTCCAAAAAAATACTCACCCGGTTCTCCCCAACCGGTTCTATAGACTCTTCCGATTTCAAAAGGAATATTGGTACCTCCGTCAGTTAATGAAGTCATAATGGAATAATCTGTTGTGTTTAGCGAGCCATCAATGTATAAAGTGATAATATCATTGTCATTCTCAAAAATTCCAGTAATCAAATACCATTTGTTTATTTGTATTTCACTTTGTAGGGTGATATCATTGGCTATGTCGTCTCGTACACTCCAAGCTGCGTTATTTCCATTATTAATAGACAGTCCGTAAAGAGCAGAATCCGTACTATTGCAACCCGGATCTGCACCACATCTATACCAGGAAACTATTCGACCGGAACTATCTGCTTTTACCCAAGCTGAAACAGTCCAATTATCATTTCCGGGAGTAAAATCAGGATCATAAAACCTTTCTAAATAATCATTGATCCCATCAAAATTAAAAGAAGCATTTTCATTTCCAAGCCGGTCATAGGTTAAAGTAGCTCCGTGAACTGTTAAATCATTTCCATTTCCGCTTTCATCATTTGCATTTCCATTAAATGGATAATATCCGATCAATCCGTCTGTTAGATCGGCAAATAACAAGTTAGTTACGAATAAAACCAAAATGAATAAAAATAGGTTTTTCATTTTTCCCTCCACTTTGTTTAAACTTGCCAAATTTTAAAAAATTTGGCAAGTTTAAATAATTTTGTTCATTTTCGTGGCTAATCTGATCTATCAAATCCGTCAAAATCCGCGAGCAATTAACTCAAAGCAAAGATCAAAGCAGTCGTCAATTTCAAAATATCGGAATCGGCTTTTTCAAGGTAAATGGAAAGATTGCAGGCAATTTCCATCAAAACCTTATATCCAATAGCAGGATTTTTTTCACAAATTTTCAGAAAATCATTTCTGTCGATCGTATAAAATTCGCAATCAGTCTTTGCTATTGCAGTTGCTGTCCTTTTCTGAACTTTTCCCAAAAAACCGATTTCACCAAAAAAACTATAATTCTTGGAATCGAGCACGATAAAAGTCTTGTCCTTTTCTTCTTCTTCCCTGTCGATCATCGTCATTTTTTTGGTAATTTTTACTTTTCCTTCATGTAAGATGAAAAGGTTTTGACTGACTTCATTTTCCTTGATGATGCAATCTCCCTGTTTAAATCTTCTTTGTTTGAGATAGTTTTCAAGGATTTTCAATTCTTCTTTGGTCAGGTTTTTAAATAACGGTACTTTTTTTAGAAATTGCAGATCCATAATCACCTCAAATAACGATCGCTTGATCTGTTTCCTGGATCACATAAGAATTTTCCGGTTTGATTTTAATCAGACTTTTTGTCTCTTCGAGTTTCAATTTCTTTTTGGAAAGTTCAAACTGTTTTTTGATGAATTGATCGATCTCCGTTGTGTCATCTGAAAGAATATTATCGATAGAGAATTCTGCTTGCACGGAAACTATTCCCAGCAGGATCATTTCTTTCTTTTCTTTGAAATAAGAGAACAATTCCAGGAAAGTTTTGCTGACGAATTCGCGGGGGATATTCACTTGAGAAAAACCTTTGCCATCTTTGAAATTGAGAGCTTCCTGAATAAATTCAGGAATAACAGGATTTAAGGTCGAAGTTGCCAGCATCGTACCTCCGAGTTCATCGAAAATAACTACATTCTGGATATCTCTGTTCCTGATATTTTGAGCATATTTCTGATCTTTAAGCTGTAAACTGACCTTTCCTTTTATTTTAAGGAAATTTATATTATGGGAAGCAATGATCGTTCTTTCATCGGAAGGAATAGTGTTTGCCTTACTTTCATCACAAAGAAGAATGATATGTTTTGCTTCTTTGGCATTCGCTTTGATCAGAATATCCTGATTTGTGTAATCTCCACAAATATATTTTATCTCGAGTTGAGGATAATGGTTAATGATCGTGGAAATCCTTCCTTCGTCGAGTTCATTCAAAAGAACGATCGGATTTTTTTCCCTGAGATCGACTTTTTTCAGGAAATCGAGAATTTTCAGAACACTACTGTTCCAGCCGCAGATCAGAATATGTTGTTTTTCTTTGATATTACTCATTCCTCTACCTTCCTTGATCTTTTGATCGATGAAACTGCTGGCAATAAAAGCCGTAAAAATGGAAAATATGATAAATCCCATCAGGATAAAAATGATGCCGATGATCCTTCCCCAGAATGTGATTGGAACCATATCTCCATAACCAACAGTCGTGATCGTTACCAGCGCCCACCAGATCGCATCAAATGGATTCTTGATATTTCCCTGTTCATTGCCGTATTCAAAAAGTAGAATGCCAACTGCTCCCGCAATGATCACAAAAAAGATGATCAGAGCATACTTTATGATCCGGGATGTATGCCTATCGCTTGCTATTTTTTTGTAGAAATCACCAATTTTCTTTAACATTTTTTTCATACAATTTTTTAAAACTTTTTCAAAAACTTGCCAAATTTTAAAATTTGGCAAGTTTCATTTTACTCGTTCCAATGCTCCTGCGTTAAAAATGAATAAATTCTTTCCATCCATTTTTCCAATTTCAAAACTTCACAAATTTTTAAAAAATTTTGTAACTTTTTTAAGTTTCAATCATTTACTGCTCACAATCGTTTTAATGATCCGACCATCTTTATATTTCCCTTTATACTTAACTTTACCATTTTCATACCAGATAGTTTTCATTCCATCCAAGTAATCATCCTTAAAATTTGCTTCCGATTTTTTCTGACCATTTTCAAACCACTCGGTCTTTAAACCATTCAACTTGTTATCTTTATAATTTGCTTCATACTTGATCTGACCATTTTCATACCAAACCGTTACCAGACTATCCTTGATCCCATCTTTATAATATGTTTCCGATTTTTTCTTGCCATTAGGAAACCAGTAAGTTACTAAACCATTATAGAGTCCGTTTTTATAATTTATTTCAGATTCCTTGATGCCGTCATTGAACCAGTTCGTTGTTAAACCATCCATTTCCCCGTCTTTATAATTTATTTCATATTTTTTCTGTCCGTTTTTATACCAGCTCGTCTTTAATCCGTTCAGAATTCCAGCCTGGTAATGCTCTTCAAATTGTTTGCTCTCAGCTTTATACCAACCGGTTCGCAATCCGTCATATTTTCCGTTTTTGATCTCAACTTCATAGGTTTTGACATTATTATGATCGAGCATAAATGCCTTACCTGTAAAAGGTTTGGATTTTCCTCTCAAATAAAACAACTCATCCTTTTTCTCCAGTTTGGAAACATTTACTCCACCTTTTGAACATGAAGTAATAATAATAATGAATAAAAGCCCGAAAACAAATAGTCTTCCTCTCATCTTGACCTCCCTCTAATTTGGTTCGTTTTTTAATTTTCAGGGGAAAAACAGTCAATAAATTTATTTTTGGGATTGTTGAGAAATCTTTTTTCTGCTACCAAGAACACGAAGAAGCACGAAGATAATTCCTAAAATTGAGTTAATCAGCTTCACCGAAATTACAAAGATCTAATTTATCAAGTTATTTCCTTTTTTATCCGTTCAATCCGTGTAAATCAGTGAGCAAAATTATGTAGTCCGCAATCTATCCCTGAATTTATCAAATTCTTTTAGGGAAATTATCCGGTAATGCGGATGATACTTTTTCTTATAAGTTATGCTGTGATGAAAACACAAATTGTTATCTTTAATTTTTATTTGAAGACTATCGATCT
>DRTC01000287.1 GCA_011372345.1 Candidatus Cloacimonadota bacterium | reverse complement strand
GTTCCTGGTTTCTCCGTCTTTATCTATTCGTCTTGATCATGAAGACAGAACAAAATCAGTTGGAATGAATCTTTATCCTTCCGAAATCGGTAGAACGCTGGAAAGATATAAAAAAGAACTTGCTGATTATCAAACAATGAAAGATACAGTTAAAACGGATGAGGAACGAGAGCAAGCTCAGGAAGGAATCGATCATTACCAGGAATTGATCGATAACTATATGCAGCATCCGATCCAGAAAAGAGCAATGCAGCTTGCCGAAGAAAACAAACTGAAAGAACGCACGAAATTTCTATACAAATCCAGAAAATATGCCAGCAACTCTTATGAATATAAAATCGTGAAATCAGATGGAAAGGGGCATTTTTCGGAAACTTCAATTTATTCCAAAGCAGGTGATGAACCAGTTGAAACTAACGAATTCAATTCATCTCTCGAAGGATTTGGTACTGATCATTTTTATCCGAAATCAGATTGGTTCAAATCAAAAATGTTCCCGTCCTTGATCGCAGCTCTTATTTTCGGATTGTTAGTGTTTATTATGGTCGGAAGGGCTAAAAAAGGTCATGATCTATTTATCAGACCGATAGCCGGAATCCAGGAAATCGATAATGCTATCGGACGAGCAACGGAAATGGGACGACCGATCCTGTTCGTTCCGGGTCTTTCGGGAATTCAGGATGTTGCCACTCTCGCTGCTCTTGCTATTTTGGGAAGAGTTGCCAAGAAAGCAGCAGAATATGATACTAAAATATTAGTTCCTGTAAAAGATTATATTGTTCTTCCCATAGCTCAGGAAATTGTCAAAGAAGCTCATTATGAGGCTGGAAGACCGGATACTTATGATAAAGGCAGCGTGTTCTTTATCACCACCGCTCAATTTGCTTTTGTTGCCGGTGTGAACGGAGTGATGATCAGGGAAAAGACAGCAACGAACTTCTATATGGGAATGTTCTATGCCGAATCATTGATCATGACCGAAACCGGTTGTTCGACCGGAGCGATTCAGATTGCCGGAACAGACGCTGTCACCCAGATTCCATTCTTTATCACAACCTGTGATTATACTTTGATCGGTGAAGAATTATATGCCGCCTCAGCATACCTGGCTCGTGAACCCTTAATGTTAGGTACTTTGAAAGCTCAAGATTATTTCAAATTCTTGATCCTTGCTTTTGTCATTGCCGGAACTGTTTTATCGAGTTCTCACCTGACATTTTTAATTAATGCTTTTCCTGATAAATAGGAGGATAAATGAAAAGACAAATTCCCTTAATAATCATCATAACTCTTGGCTTCATGTTCGCTGCTCATGCTCTGATCCCAAGTAAATTATCACAGGATTTCTTTGACTGGTATCAGGGTTGGGTAAAAGCAATTTCTCCCTTTGCTGTCAGTCTTGGTATTATGAGCATATTTATGGTTCACGGAACGAAAATTAAACGAAAAGTCCCGAACTGGCAATATAGTCTGGTAACTTTAATAACGCTAGTTTTCACGGCAGCTTCCGGATTTTTCTGGGGTACCCAGGAAGGTTCTCCTTTTATGTGGCTCTTCAAGAATGTGCAGATGCCGATGAGTGCAACCATGTTCTCATTACTCGCCTTCTATATTGCTTCGGCTGCCTATAAAGCATTCCGGGCAAAAACAGTTGAAGCAACCGTACTTCTGCTTGCGGCTATCGTCGTGATGTTAGGTCAGGTTCCTCTCGGAATGGAAATATCGAAATGGATTCCCGAAACATCCCAATGGATATTGAATGTTCCTAACCTTGCTGCCAAAAGAGGAATTGCTCTTGGAGTCGGCTTGGGAATGACTGCAACCTCTTTAAAGATCCTGCTTGGAATTGAACGAACTTATCTGGGTGGAGGTGATTAAAATGAACTTTTTTGAAAAAATGCAAGCTCTGGATAGAAGATATATTTATCTTGTGGTTGCCCTCGCAATCATCATTCCATTACTTATCCCTTTTAATTCCAGAACTTATACGACCACACCTGTGGAAAATGTCTATAAAATGATAGACTCTTTTGCCGGTAAAAAAAATAAAGCTGTTTTAATGTGTTTTGATCATGATGCCTCGACCATGGCGGAACTCTATCCTATGGAAGTCTCGATTTTAAGGCATTGTTTTGAACGAAATGTAAAAGTCTTTACTCTTTGTTTTATACCGTCTGCTTCACCTCTTGTCGATTATGCCATCAATAATGCCAAAGAGGATTTTCCGCATATTAAATCCGGTGTTCATTATTGTAATTTCGGGTATAAACCGATAGGATTGTTTTTACCGATCGTTCTCGGAATGGGAGATGATATAGCCGAAGCTATCGATACGGATTCAGAGGGAAGAAAGATAGAAAACCTGGAAGTTATGGAGGATATCAGAAATTATGACGATATGAATCTGGTCGTAGATTTCGCTGCCTCCAGTGCTGTATTTTCCTGGATCTATTATGCCCGGGTAAGATTTGGAGCAAACATCGCTGCCGGAATCACGGCTGTGATGGCTGCAGATAATTATCCCTACCTGCAGACAGGACAATTGATCGGAATGTTGAGCGGTTTAAAAGGAGCGGCAGAATATGAAAAATTAGTCGATGCCTTTGCTGCTTATAAAGATACAAATTTCCCGGATGGACGACCTTTCAGTAAGGAAATTGAAAAGGAAACCTGGATCAAAATTACAGATAAAGAATTGCCTTATAAGTTCAAAACAGCAAGAATCGGAATGAATGCTCAATCTGTAGCACATATTATGATCATTTTTTTCATAGTTCTTGGTAATATCGGATATTTTGTGATCCGTAAAAAGAAAAGTAAAGATCTGGGTTAGGAGGAATTATGTCATTTGAAGCTATAAGTAATTTAGTTGGAGCATTTTTGACCTTGTGTATTTTTTCATTCTTATACAAGGATAATCCTTTTTATAAATTTGCAGAACATTTACTGGTCGGTGTTTCCATGGGATATGCAATTCCTCTCGTTTATGAAAATGCTTTTATCCCCTTCGTTTACAGACCGATCTTCTTACAGAATAAATTTATCTTCATCATTCCCTCGATTCTGGGAATTTTATATATTTTCAGATTCAGTAAGAACCTGAGCTGGCTTTCCCGATACCCGATCGTCTTTTCTATGGGTATTATCGGGATGAGCGTTATCAATTCCATGCATGCCAGCGTTCTGGTTCAAATGAGAAGTGCGATGCTTCCGCTTAACAATATCGATACGATCTTGATCTTTATCGGAACGGTCACAATCCTGATGTATTTCTATTTTTCCAAAGAGCATAAAGGCATTTACGGGAAAGTAACAAATATCGGGATCTGGTTTATGATGGTAGGATTTGGAGCATCGTTCGGATACACAGTGATGGCTCGTATTTCGCTTCTCATCGGCAGACTTCAGTTCCTGCTGGGAGACTGGCTGGGATTGATAAAATAAAAGGAATTCATTAGTGCTCCTTGTGCAAAAAGGAAACTCTTCATTCTTAAGAGGAGATTTGTAAGCCTGTGGCTTATTAAAAAAAAGGATTTGAAAATAAAAAAACTTGCTTTCTAAAATAAGTTTTTTGAATTTGAACTAAAGATAAAACTTGGAGGAAATATGAGAGTATTAAAATATCTTGGAATTTTGCTTTTTGTCTTTCTCTTCTTTGGATGCAGTAAAGACGAAGACACACCCACAGATCAAACTATAACGGGTTTAGGTCTTTTTGATAACGATACTTATGATTATGTTTTTTTTGTTGAAAACTCTGAAAAAACCGGAGTGGCAACCGAAGATTTTGAAACCGGTGAAATTGGAGACTTTATAACTACTGACTGGAGTATTGTGAATACAAACCAAACCAGACTTGATGGTAGTTATAGCCTTAAATCGAAGGAAATTGGGAATAGCGGTTATAAAGCAAACGAAAATTTTGAGGAAGAAAATTTGGGTGATTGGGATGTTTCAGGAAATCCAGATCAAGATAATCAATGGCATATTGACGACTCAAATTCATCCGAAGGAACTTTTTCAATAAGATCCGGAGATATACCGGATTCCTATTATGAACAGTTTGCAGATGGGATTATTCCCGATAATTGGACAACAAATTGGGAAATCGATAGCCTTAATACTGTTTATTCTGATTTCAGTGCTAAATCTAATCCTATTTCTGATGGAGAATCAACAGGAATCGAAGTTGACCACGAAGCTGTTGCTGATGGTTACATCCGATTTTTCACAAAAATTTCTTCGGAAGAAGATCATGATTTCCTGACTTTTTATATCGATGACGAGGAAATACAAAACTGGTCGGGAGAAAGAAACTGGGTTTATTATTCTTTTCCGGTTACTGCCGGAGATCACAACTATAAATGGATCTATGAAAAAGATGCTGCTGGAAGCGATAGTCTGGATTGTGCCTGGATCGAATCGATTTATTTTCCGCAAAGCATTTCGATAATATCAATCGATATAGATTGCCCGACAGATGATGAAATAGCATTTGATTTGAAAGTTTCTTCAGAAACCAATTATGATGGTCTGGTATTTCATATCGATGATGAAGATATTGGTGGATGGTTTGGTGACCTTGACTGGGAAAGAGTAATTATTCCGATCTCTGCCGGTTCTCACACCATTTCCTGGATTTATGTCAAAAACGAAGTAAGCAGTTTTGAAGACGATTGTGCCTGGATAGATAATATTAAATTCCCGCAAAGTGTTTCGGAAGTATTCCTGACTTATGATATGCCTGATGCAGGTGCGGTTTCTTTCTTTAGAAAAGTATCTTCCGAAGTTGATAGTGATTTCCTGAAATTCTATATTGACAGGGAAGAAATAGCAAGCTGGTC
>DRTC01000286.1 GCA_011372345.1 Candidatus Cloacimonadota bacterium | reverse complement strand
TTGAAAATACTATAAAACTCTTTTTCTTTCTCTCTACCATATTTCCATTCATCGATTTCTTTATTTCGAACTTCATATTTAAAATCTGGAGTTGGAAAGTATCTGTTATTAAATTCTGCCAATTCATTTAAGAGTTTTTTTTCAAATAACACAGAATTTGAATTATGGATAAATTCGGCATATCGATGAGTTATATTCCTGATCTCATTTTTTAATTCGACAAAATCATATTTTCCTATTTTTGTGTTTGTAATTTGAGTATTAAATTTAGAAATATCTATCCCAATCGCATTAATTCCCAATTCGTTTGCTTGCACTAAAGTTGTGCCACTGCCGCAAAACGGATCTAAAATAATATCATTTTTGTGGAAATAAACCTTTTGTTTAAATGAGTCAGTATGTTCATCCAAAAAGTATTCAACCAGTTGCGGAATGAATTTTCCTTTGTAAGGATGAAGGCGATGCACATGTTTGGTTGTATCTTTTTCTTTATATTGGTCAAAGGATAAAGCCCAATTTAAGTCGTTCCCTAACTTTTGTTTCCATTTATGTTCTTTTTTTCCGATATAGGAATCGTAATATTTCAATAAATCTATTTTTTTCACTCTCGTTTCTGAATTATTCCCAATTTTTCTTACTCTTCCATATTGGATAAGATAAGAAATATTTGAAGCGGTAATGTTCCTCCGCAAATACTCCGAAGCCCACTTACTAGCTTCTTTAATCGTCATTAATTCAGCAAAATTTGACATTATTCTATCTCCAAAAATCAAAAGTTAAAAGCAGTTTTTCAATTATTATTGTCAATTGATAAATTGAATTTTTATATAGAAAAAATGCAAGAGCATTGAAACGAGTAAAGTTGGTAAGTTTAGTTTATCCGTGTTAATCCCTGAAATCCGTGAGCAAAAAATCAATTATCAAACAACTCGAACTCATCCATTCTCAAATAATATGTCTCAAGTAAAATATAAGAAAGCGGAATTGTAACCAGTAATCCCAAACCGATCAGAGCTGCACCGACAATATTTAAAACAAAAACGAAAAATGCGATATAGAACTGCTGCCAGCGAGTTTCCTTGCCGGCTTTATAAGAAACAATTATAGCTTTAATCGGATTCATCTTTTTCCTGATCATCAAGATCGGAGCCGGAACGATGATCGCAATCCAGTATAAAACCATGATCAACCGCACAATATGAAGGATTGGATCGACAGCAATATTCAAGGCATATCCGGTACAGATAATTTTCATCAAAGCGAAATAAATGATGTTGATCAAAGTAAATAGAAAAAACATCGGATAATACTTTATTTTACTGAAAAACATATTGATCTTGAAGTGGTTAGAAATAAAATTTTCCTCAAATGAGAGCGGAATAAGAGCAAAAGGAACGACGATCAACAAAGCAACATTTGTCTTGATATAATGACCTCTCGTGAAATATACTGCCAGTCCGATCAAGAGAAAAGCTGTTAAAATTATAAATATCGAAAACGGATAAAATTTCGCTTTTACCGGTTTGAATTCGCTCCAAACCTGTTTCAGATTCTTTTTCGCGGATAAAGGTCCGGAAAGTGCTTCTGTCGGTTCTCCGCATTTATGACAGAATATCTGATGTTCCTTTAATTTTTCATTGCAGAATCTGGTTACTAATTTTCCGCTTCCGGTTCTTTCTCTGATCTTTCCTTTGCACTTCATATTTTTCCTCGAAATTTTCTCAATTTTTGAGAGGAAATTCAAAGACACCTGTTTTTTGTCAAATATTAAAGTTCCTTTTAAAGTTCTTTACAAGATTTTACAGGAAAAAATTATTCATTCCGAACATTGGAAAAATTGAGGAAAATATGTATAAATTGAATGTAATTTCGCATTTCTCTTCCGCTCATAAACTCGAAGATTATGACGGGAAGTGCAAAAATCTGCACGGACATAACTGGAAAGTTCGAGTTACTGTTCAGTGTGATAAAACAGATAAGATCGGGCTGGCAATCGATTTTGGGATCATAAAAAAATATTTGAAAGAAATAATCGATAAATTAGACCATCAGTATTTGAATGAACTGGATTATTTCAAAGATACAAATCCCACTTCTGAAAATATCGCAAAGTTTGTTTTTGAAGAGTTTTCAAAAAAAATAAATGATGAAAATTGTCGAACTTCTGAAATAGAAATATGGGAATCTGAAAAATCTTCGGTAATTTATTTTGAGTGAGTTTTTGCCACAGAGTCACAGAGGACACAGAGAAGAAAAAAAAAGAAAAAAAAGAAAAAATCTCTGTGCTCTCCGTGTCTCTGTGGCAAGAAAAATGAAAATGAAAAAAATCTCTGTGCTCCCCGTGTCTCTGTGGCAAGAAAAATGAAAATGAAAAAAATCTCTGTGCTCTCCGTGTCTCTGTG
>DRTC01000285.1 GCA_011372345.1 Candidatus Cloacimonadota bacterium | reverse complement strand
ATAGAAATAAACTCCGGAATTAATAGATTTTCCAGAATCATCCTTTCCATCCCAAATAACTTCATTCATTCCTAATTCGTAATTCGTAATTCGTAATTGAATAACTTTCTGTCCTTTTAGATTGTAGATCGTAATCTCTGTGTTCTCTGCGTCTCTGTGGCAATAAAAAGAAATCGTTGTCGAGGAATTGAACGGATTCGGATAGTTAGACAATTCAAGATGATTTTTTACACATTCATTCTCATCTTCGATACCTATCTCTTCAAAATTAATATCGACGATCGCTCCTTCCACAACTGTCAAACCATAAGGAATTTCATCGGGCAGCAAATACCAGCCATTATAACTTCCTCCCCAACCAAAATTCAGATGATAATACTCATCTGTGTTATAGCCATCGATCACCACATTATGACCCATTGTCCAGGGAGGATTTACAACCGCAAGATGAACCGGAAGAGCATTCATCATATTATTGGAAATCCTGTCATAAAGAGCAGCATCATTCCCATCGAGAAGTTCGGTCGTATCAAAACTGAATCTCTGGTAAGCCTGAAAAGCCTGATCAACCCCGAATGTTCCTGAAACTTCAGGAGAATAAACCTGCTGGGCAGCAACTCCACAGGCAAAAGTAATTGCTGCTTTATCATCATTCGTTATAGTTTCATCATTCTGATAATGTTCGTTCAAAATATCCAGATGATCGTTCAATTGCGGAAATGAAGGAAAACTCCAATAAACATGATCATCATCTATCCAATATTGATAACTTGAATAATTATGATAATAGTCGTCATCATCATTAAAATGAGTATTGTTTGTCTGTTGATGAAAATTTAAAATTTGCGCCATCGCTACAGCCGGACATCCTGCTACTGCTCGATCGCTCGTAAAAGGCTGCATCGGACAAAAATTATTATAAGGAGAATTCTGATGCCAGTTTTCTTCCAACCAACCACCTGTTGGTGTTGTTCCTTCCGGAGGCCATTGTTCAAAAGGTCTGTCATCTGATCTTTCAATGTTTTCATTTAAATAGCTTTTCCACGCTGAATTCCTTCTCTCGATCAAGTCATCAGGTATATTGGGAATATTTTCAAGACGATTATGAATATCCGCCTTTAGGATTTTTATGAGAACATTTTCTTCAATCTTATAATCGTAATTGTTGGAAAAAGAGTAAGCGATCACAGGTGGCAAATTGGTTTCATTTGTGGTGATAAGATAGCCTTTCGGATCTAATAAAAACACATGGAATATGATTCGTTCATCTTCATTTTGAATATTCACTATTTCTTTGATGAAAAACTCATCTGATCTACTTAATTCAATAAGTTTTCTTTCTGCTGCTTTTTTACAGGAATTCAGATCGACTTGATATGCAGAAAGCAGATTCGAAAACAGGATGATAATTGTGATAATTGCAAAAAAAACTAAATTTCTTTTTTTCATGAGTACTCCTATTTCAAAACTTGAAAGATATTATTCATTTCTCAAACAGGAATGTTTGTGTTACTTCAACAGGATTTATCCTTAGTAGTTTTAACGAAGAAGAATCATTTTTTTTACAGAAGTAAATTTCCCACCTGATTTTAATTTATAAAAATAAATTCCGGAATTAACCTGTTTTCCTGTTTCATCTCTTCCATCCCAAATCACAGAATGTTGTCCTGCTGAAAGCTGATTAGCTGAATTGCTGACAAGATGCTTCACTTTCTGCCCTTTAATATTATAAATTATTATCTCTGTGTTCTCTATGTCTCTGTGGCAAGAAAAAGAAACCATGGTCGAAGAATTGAAAGGATTAGGATAATTTCCAAATAGAAAATCCTGATTAGAGATTTCATTATCATCGATCCCGACTTCCGGTTCTTCCAAAGGAACAAACAGAATTGCCGAATGATCCTGCAAAGTGTGAGCAGTTTCGTGATAATAATTGGCATAAGTCATCAAAATCCCTTCATCTTGAGCTTCATTTTCAATACCGACAGTTGCGTAATTCTCTCCGGCATCGACATTATTGATCTCTTTATACTGAAATAAAATCTTTCCATCTCCGGTTTGGGTCTGATAAAATTCCGGATCATAGAGAATCACCTGGAAAGTCTCTTCCTGATAACTGTATTGATTCGTGAAATCATCCCACTCAATAATAAAAAGATGTTCGGATTCATCGTAATAATGACACAAATCTCCATATTTGATGAAATCCCAGAAAGGTGCGATCATCGAGTTCGGTCCAACTCCGGAAGGAATAGTTCGATTCCTGAAAAATATCTGTTTGCCGTCTCCTAAGGAAAGATATCCGTTGGAACAAATGGAAACCTGGTTATGCTGCTTCCCGTAATATTGGAACATAAACGGCAGATCAACTATCCCGACATAACCATCAGAGGTTCCATGATCGCTGTCGAGCATAGTTCCGCTTCCTCCGCTATAAGGACAGATCTCGATCCAATCATAAACAGGAGCTTCAAAATTCCCGACATCACTGCTTTCAATGGCAATATATCCGTAATCGCTGAAAGTCGGACTGTCCTGATCGATGATCCCGATGGGTATAGAAAAAGTCAGGATTTGAACAACATTTCCATTATTAGAAATTTCCAGGTTAAAAGTTGCCTGATCTCCGGT
>DRTC01000284.1 GCA_011372345.1 Candidatus Cloacimonadota bacterium | reverse complement strand
AGGAACACAACTGATAAAGAAATTTCATTTCGAATAATACTTTCTCGCACAAAAAATCAAAGTAAAACTTTTCAACAATTGCATTCCTTGTCATTGTTCCAATGACATTTTAAAATTTGGGAATGAGGAGAAACAGTAGTTTTGAAAATTTCACGATCCCGATACATCAGGATTGGTAAGTTTGGATTTTTTAAGCGGCTAATATGCAATTTTCTGAAGATATTTCATAAATTCTATAAAATATCTTTTCTGTTTTTGTTTTCATAATTGCTTACACGGTAAATAGTTATATAGTTTTATCTGTTCCTTGCACGAAAAACTTGACACCAAAACCCGATATTTCGTGCTTATCGCAAATTTATATTGGAGGATGAAAAATGGTTAAGAAAGATATTTTTTACACCGAAAGTCATGAATGGGTAATGATTAAAGATAAAGAAGCAGTTATCGGAATAACAGATTATGCCCAACACGAATTGGGAGATATCGTTTACATTGAATTACCGGAAATTGGAGATGAAGTTACAGTTGGGGAAGCTTTTGGAACGATTGAAGCTGTTAAAGCAGTAGAAGATATGATATCTCCTCTCAGCGGTGAAATTATTGAAGTAAACAAAGCTTTGGAAGATAATCCTGAAATAATCAATAAATCTGCTTTTGAAGACGGCTGGATTATCAAGATCAAGATCAGTAAAGAACAAGAATTAGGTGATCTTATCGATGCTGAAGCTTATACACAATTGATCGAGGATTAAAATTACCGGTGACTGAATTTAAAAAAAAGAATTTCCTGATCATCCTGATTTCACCCTCCGGAGGTGGAAAATCTACGATCGGAAAAATGATTGTCCGGGATAGAAGCAATATCGAATATTCGATTTCTTATACAACCCGGAGACCTCGTGGAATGGAAAAAGACGGGATCGATTACCACTTCATTTCCGAATCTGCTTTCAAACAAAAAATCGATTCCGAAGATTTCCTGGAGTACGCTTTTGTGCATGGAAATTTTTATGGTACATCCCGCAGTTATATTGAGAAGAAACTTAAGTCAAGTAAACATGTTCTGCTGGATATTGATATCAGAGGAGCAAAACAGATATTAGAAAGCGGTGTGGAAGCAACTACAATATTTATCTTACCTCCTTCCAAGGAAATTCTTAAAGAAAGATTGATTAAAAGGGGAACAGATTCGGAAGATATCATCGAGGAAAGATTGCACAATGCAGTTCATGAAATAAAACAGATTAAAAGATTTCAATACTTGATTATTAATGATGATCTGCAAACAGCTTATAATGATGTTTTGAATATTATTAAGGCAGAAGAAAACAGAACACAACGATTTATAAACATTGAAAAAACATTTTACGGAGGTGTTTTTGGAAAATAAAGTAGAAGAGTTTTTAGAAAAAAATAATATAACATATTTGTTTATATTATTAGCAAATTTAGAAGTCGAAAGATTAAGTAATCTGCCATATACATTAAAAAGAAGTTTTAATAAAAAAATAACTGAAATTGCTTTGGAGCATGTTGCAGCTAATGAAATACCTGATTATGTTGTAGAAAATCAGGAGGAAAATATTTTTGAAAAAGAAGATGAACAATAATTTCTGATGCAAACCAGAACTCTTACTCAATATCTTGAATATCTAAAACTTTCAGGTATTGAAAACATTTTTCTTAATCCGGAAATAATTCAGCAAACATCAGAAGAAATTATTAAGTATAAAAAAATGCAATTATTGGGATTAGAAGAAAATTATCAGGATTGTAAAAAATGTCTTCTGAGTCAGAGCAGGATCAAATTTGTTTACGGTGAAGGAAATCCTGACTCGAAATTAATGCTTATCGGGGAAGCTCCTGGTGCAGATGAAAATATTACGGGAAGACCTTTCGTTGGAAAAGCTGGGCAACTCCTGACAAGAATGTTACAGGCAATAAATCTGGAAAGAAGCGATATTTACATTACAAATGTTGTGAAATGCAGACCTCCGAATAATAGGAATCCACTTCCTGCTGAAATCAACTCCTGCCTGAAATATCTGGATGAACAAATTTCTATCATCAAACCGAAATTATTATTATTATTAGGAAAAGTTGCTGCCACATCATTACTGAACGAAAGCATGACGCTAACACTTTTCAGAGAAAAAACTTATCTTTATAAAGGTATTAAAACTTATGTAACTTATCATCCTTCTGCTTTACTCAGAAATCCGGGTTGGAAGAAATATGCCTGGATCGATCTGCAAAAATTAAGAGATGATTATATTAAATTGTAAAACAAACATCCTGTTTGTTCTGATTTTTCTATCCTCATTCCCAAATTTTATTCGGGAATGTAAATTTAAAAAAGTTTTACTTTGATAATTGTGTTCCCAAATGAAATTCAGGAACAAGCAAAAATTCAAGATTGATTTATAGATTCTATTTAGAGAAATATTATGGCTACAAAAATAGAACGACAACTTCCAAATGATATAAATGCAGAGGCAGCCGTGCTTTCTGCGATGATGATCGATAATTTTGTCGTTTCCAAAGCGATCGAATTACTCGATGAAGAGCATTTTTATCGAACTGCTCATAAAATTATTTATAAGACATTACTGGATTTATTTGAAGAGAATATTGAAATCGATATTATTACGGTCATCGATAGGTTAAAGCAGAATGGAACACTTGAAAAGGTCGGTGGTGAGAATTTTATCAATGAGTTATCCGATGTTGTCCTGAGCGGTGCGAATATTGAATATCATGCCAATATCGTTCAGGAAAGAGCGTTGTTAAGGCAATTGATAACTACCTCCAACCAGATTATCGAAGAATGTTATAAATCCGATCAACCTGTCGAAGATATTGTCGATAACGCAGAACAGGAAATATTCAGGATAGCAGAAAGACCGGAACGAAAGACTTTTGTCAAAATAGATAAGATAATTCCTACAGCGATCAAAAATATCGAAGAAATTGCAACTTCCAAGAAAAGTGTGATCGGAGTTCCCAGCGGATTTCCCGACCTTGATAAGAAGATCGGAGGTTTTCGTCCGGGGCAATTTGTTGTTATTGCTGCCAGACCTGCAATGGGGAAGACCTCTTTAGCTCTGAATATCGCCTTTAATGCTTCCATGTATTATGATAAAAAAGTTGCGATCTTTACTATGGAAATGGATAATGAAGAAATCCTTTTAAGGATGATGAGTTCTGCCTCGGAAGTCAGTATGGATAACATGCTCAAAGGTTATGGTATGGATGAGAAGAAAATCCTGCGGATAGCTCAGGTGGCTGAAGCTTTGTCCGAAAAAGAGATTTTCGTCGATGATGTTGGTTCTAATACATTGCTTGATATCCGGGCAAAAACCAGGAGATTAAAAGCTGAGATTAAAGGTCTGGATATGCTGATAATCGATTATCTTCAGTTGATGTCCGTAAAGAGAAATCGTGAGAATCGTCAGCAGGAAATTGCAGAGATTTCCCGATCACTGAAAATCCTGGCAAAAGAGATGGGAATTCCGATCATTGCTTTATCTCAGTTAAATCGAGCAGTTGAGAGCAGGAAACCTCCGATCCCGATGTTAGCGGATTTGAGAGAATCAGGAGCGATCGAGCAAGACGCAGATATTGTCATGTTCATTTATCGAGAAGAAGAATACGATAAGGAAACTGAAAAAAAGGGTATTGCCAAAATTATTATCAGCAAAAATCGGCATGGTGCTACTGGGGAAATAGAATTATTATTTGTGAAGGAATTGACTGCTTTCCGCTCTTTGAGTAATGTTTAATAAAATCATAAATCCCTCTAAATCTCCCCTTGTAAAGGGGAGTTCAAAGGAATTTGACTTTCATTAATCAAAATATTCCTAATAATCCCACTTCAAAAGGGGGAATTAAAGGGGGTTTTTTATTTCATATAATCTTAATTTTAATTATATCACTGTTTTTGGCGAATTCATAATCTTCAATTTTTCGATATTCACGAACTTACCTAAAATTGGAAAACGCTTCCTGGAGATCATCAAGCAGATGAAAAGATTCGGTTATGATTCTCTGCTTTTGATCTCTGTTACTTCAGCCTTTACGGGATTGGTTACTTCTGTGCAAGCTTCTTATCAAACCAGCGGTTATATTCCCAAAAACCTGATCGGTGTTCTCGTTGGAAAATCAACTATGATCGAACTTGCACCCGTATTAACCGGACTTGTTCTGGCAGGTAAGATCGGTGCTTCCATTGCCGCTGAAATCGGGACGATGAAAGTCAGCGAGCAAATAGATGCCCTGAAAACAATGGCTATAAATCCACAAGATTTTATCTATTTTCCAAGAATTATCGCGGGTTGCCTGATGTTCCCTTTATTAACGATCTATGCTAATTTGATCGGGATATTTTCTGCTTATTTTTTAAGCACTTTCAAATACAATATTAATTCATTCAGTTTTTTTAACAACATGAAAAATTATTTCCTTCCATCTGATCTCTGGGGAGGATTAGTAAAGGCTTTCTTTTTTGGTTGGATCATAACTTCCATTGCCTGCTTTGTCGGTAATAAAACCAAAGGTGGAGCTGAAGGTGTTGGTAAGGCTGCAACTCAAACTGTTGTCTATTCATCCATCATGGTTTTAATTTTGGATTTTATCGTTGCTTCCCTGCTTTTTGGAAATATATAAAATAAAATCTTCGGAATGTGCGCAGCTCTTCCGAATGATAAAAACAAACAACGAGTAGATAACATTCCGATGAGCTTTGCACAATCGGAAGTTGTTTTGATGTGGAAATATATTATGAAGAATTTTTTCATTTTTTTTCTGATTTTCTTTTTATTCGGTTGTTCCTCAAAAAAAGATTCTGACAAAGATATTTTACGGAAACTTGAAGTTTATTTGGTAACCGACCAATTTTCTGAAGATTTCTGGGAAAAAATAATTCCAGTTTTTGAAGACCTTTTTCAATGTCAGATTTCAATTACGATATTTAATGGATCCAAAAAACTCTTGAAACAATTAAATTTTGAAATAGAAAAAGGAAAACCGGTCGCCGATGTTCTGGTTGGGATCGATGATGTGCTTCTCGCGGAAATACAAAAAGATAGTATTTTGATTTCTTATGAACCGAAGAATCTGAAAAATGTGGAAAATAGATTTAAAACTGAAAATAATAGTATTCTAATT
>DRTC01000283.1 GCA_011372345.1 Candidatus Cloacimonadota bacterium | reverse complement strand
TCGATGATCTTGTGCTTTCAGGAAATTGCCTGATCGCTGATAATGGTGTTTCAATGAATGGTGATGTGGTCAATAACGGCTATTTACAGAATGTTTATGGTAATCATACCCTCTATTTGAATGGAGACTTTACCAATAACGGAACTGTCAGGAATAATCCGAGTGGATATACTTTTTATACTCAACTGAAACAGGATGTTACCAATAATGGAAGTTGGACCAATACTCGAAACTATGTTAATGGAACAATAGACCAGACTATCACTATCGAGAATCCTAACGAAATAACTGCGGATGTCCGCTTCGATTCTGATATCGCTGTTGCTCCCTATCAATGGAGATTCAACGGTTCAAACCTCAATGATCCTGATTTTGTTGGTGAAACCGGCTCTCAACTGGATTGGGAAGTTCCTGTAGCCAGCGGCTGGTTTGGAACTTTTGATTGTGATACAGGCGGAGGTTTATCCAGAAATATTATTGTAATCGAATCCGGAGCAGCACCGGATACTCCCCAAAATCTTACTATCGAAATCTCTGGTGGAAATGTAAATCTCGATTGGGATGATGCAGCAGGTGCAACTTCTTACACTGTTTATTCCGATACGGATCCATACGGAACTTTCACAACAAATGAAGGAATTGTAGCCGTTTCTGAATGGAGTGAAGCGATTCCTACAGATATAAAGTATTATCGCGTAACTGCGAGTAATTAAAGGATAAAGGAGCAGGATAAAACCTGTTCCTTTTTTTGCATAGATCTCAAATATAATTAAGATTAAACGATGATTTTTTTTGTATTTCATACAATATCACAGAATTAAAAAATATTATTCGAAGATTTTAAACTGAGATGCTATTACATTGATAGAGATTGGAGAACCTATAGACATAGATTTCTAAGTGATCGACTATTCCGAATCTCCGAAAGTTGATCCAGAATCTTTCATCATTAAACTGTAGCTGAGGACATAAATTTCAATCACAAATTATTTATGCAATAATTCCTCAAATATTTCATCAAGTAATTCCAATGCGATATAAAACAGATTAGCGATAAGTAATGAACTTAACAACAAAAATATAAAAAACAAAATAAACATTGCTTATTTTGTCTAAAAAAAAAAAATTGGGGAAATATTTTAATTATTAAAGGAGGAAATTATGAAAAAGGTTTGTTTGTTTCTCTTATTTGTTTTATTCACAGCTCAGTTGATTTCTTTAGTAACCATCGACTATACAATGTATTTAAGTGAACATACTGTTATAGATGATGATGTGTTGATCACTGCAACAGGAGCTATTACAAATCACAGGGACCATAGCCCAACGCTTACTATTACAGGAAATATTATCAACAATGGCTCCATTTACAATTGGAATACAAGATCTTTAACAGTACGGCTTCAAGGTGATATTACCAATAATGGTTCCTGGAGCAATAATTATACACATCTGGATGGAACTACAGATCAGAATATTTCTTGCGGAGGAACCGGAGCATTTTCAGGATCACATTTCTACAATAATAATACAGGTAATGTAATTGCAACAGGAGACCTGAATTTTACAAATTGTAATGCAGACTTTCAAGATTTAGGAAACCTGGACCTTTCCGGAGGATTCGATATTTATGCAGATGATAGCATTTTATATGATTTTAATATCACTGGAGGGAATGGTTCTACTATCAATATGGTTAATGGCGATTATGCTTATGACCTGGAAGCTTCGGACATTATCTTGGATGGAGAAGTAATCCTCTGGGGAGCTGATTGCAATTTTACTGGTTCATTGATTAATAATGGAACCATTACAAACTACATTAGCGGATCGGCAGTTTTGGGCATCGAAGGTGATTTCGTAAATAACGGGGATATCTTCAACTGGAACTGTAGATACATTACTCTTAATCTGGAAGGAGATGTAACCAACAACGGAACCTGGACGCATCACTATACTAACTTTACCGGAACTACAGATCAAACCATCATTTGCGGTGCGGGTAGCAGCTTTGCTGGTTTATATTGCGACAACACGAATACTGGAAGCATAATAGCCGGCTCAGATATTACTTTTGTAGGTTGCGATGTAGACTTCCAAGATATTGGCATCCTTGACCTCTCCGGTGGATTTGTCCTTTATGCAGATGATAGTATTCTTTATGACTTAAATGTAATCGGAGGTAATGGTGCGACAATCAATATGTCCAATGGCAGATATGCTTATGACCTTGAAGCATCAGATATTATCTTGGATGGTGAAGTAATCCTTTGGGGAGCAGACTTTTCATTTACCGGTTTATTAACAAATAATGGCATAATGAAGAACTACATTAGCGGATCGGCAGTTTTGGGCATCGAAGGTGATTTCGTAAATAACGGGGATATCTTCAACTGGAACAGTAGATACATTACTCTTAATCTGGAAGGAGATGTAACCAACAACGGAACCTGGACACACCACTATACAAACTTTGCAGGTACATCAGATCAAACTATTGTATGCGGTTCAGGAAGTAGTTTTGCAGGTCTCAACTGCACAAACACGAATACAGGAAGCCTTATCGCAGGGTCTGATATTTCTTTTGTAGATTGTAATGTAGACTTTAATAATATTGGTGTTCTGGATATTTCTGCCGGTTATAATCTAAATGTTTCGGACGGATATTTATACAACATTTACATTTTGGGTGGGAACGGTACTGAACTGAATATGTCTGATGGTGCATATTTTTATTACAGTTCTGCAGAAGACATCATTCTATCCGGTATTACCGAAATGTATGGAACCTGCGACTTCCCAGGATATGTCATTAATACTGGAACTATCACTAATTTTATTTCTGCATCTAATGTGTTAAATGTAGCCGGTGATTTTACAAATAACGGTATAATAACAGACTGGAACGGAAGACAAACAACATTAAATATCAGTGGAGATATTACCAACAACGGAACTTGGGAGAATTATTATACTTATCTTACAGGCACAGATCAACATATTACTAATACACCCGGTAATCCTTTTACTGGAGAAAAGTTTTATGGAAATCCGACTCGAGGAAATATCTATCTGGATTCTGATGTAGATTTCATAGATGTAGATTTTGATTTGAACAGTAACAATTTAATCTTGCAAGATGGGAACACATTATTTATGGATACTTCTAAACTTTTCGATGGTTCTGTAGTTACAGCAGGAGACAATACACGCTCTATACTGAATATGATAAATGATTCACGGCTGTATACACTTTCGGTGGAAGATACAGAGCTGCAGGGAATTTGTAATCTTCAAGACAATAATGTTACTTTTGAAAATTCTGTTGTAGTCACAGGTACTTTGGCAAATCATACAAGCTACTATATAACTGCTTACGTTAACGGTTCCCTGGTAAATAACGGAACTATCACAGAATTTGGCAACAGAACATTCGATCTCTATATTTCAGGTGATATCGAGAATAATGGTATCTGGACGAACGAAGATACCTTTCTGGATGGATCGACTGTGCAGCATATAAGTTGTAGTGGAGCTTCAGTTTTTAACGGATATACTTTTCAAAACAATAATGCGAATAACATCATAGCCGACTCCGACCTGTATTTTAATACTCGATTTGATTTCTTGGACAATGGATCACTTGATCTTTCCGGAGGTTATACTTTGTATACAGATGGTGCATATTATTATAGGAACATCGATATTATCGGTGGTAACAATGCAGAAATTCATTCTGAAGGAGACAGCTATCTCAGAGACGCATCAATAAGTAATATTGTTCTATCCGGTACTATTTCTCAATACGGAACCATAACTTATACAGGAGATACGACCATCAACGGTTCTTTCAGGAATCATGCATCCACTCATCCTACTGTAAATATGGCGAATGTCATAAATAACGGCACCATAGAAAATGTGAATACCAGATATATGAATCTTTTTATTTCAGGTGATGTTGTAAACAACGGAAGCTGGAATAACTACTACAATAAGTTTGATGGAACCATTGATCAAACTATTACTCTGGAAAACTCAAGCGTTATTTCGGGAAATACTACATTTATTTCTGATATAACGGGCTCCAACTATCAATGGTATTTCGATTCAGCTATTTTGGATAGTCCTGATTTCACAGGAGAGACAACGCAAAACCTTAACTGGTCTCAAGATATATCAGAACCTTTTGCTGGAACATATAATTGCATTGTAGATGGAACTCCTTCCCGAAATATAATTGTTACATCACCTTCACTCGAAGCACCTGCTGGTATTACAATTACAGTTACTTCATCAGATATTGAACTCGACTGGGATGATGTAACCGGAGCAACTTCCTACACCGTCTATTCCGATTCCGATCCTTATGGAAGTTTCACAATTTCAGAATGGACAGGAGCAGTTTCAGAATGGAGTGAAGCAATTCCCGGAGATACGAAATATTATCGGGTGACTGCAAGTAATTAAAAC
>DRTC01000282.1 GCA_011372345.1 Candidatus Cloacimonadota bacterium | reverse complement strand
TTCTGCAAGATTCAAATTCGGGATCGGACTCTCTTGTAGTTTTCGTGGTTGTTCTCTGGGAGCTGAAGGAACTGATATGTCTTCGGCAATTGTTTCCGTGCAGGCAGATGGAAGCGTGATCGTCTTTACAGGAGTAAATGAAAACGGGCAAGGTTTACGCACTTCCATGTGCCAGATAACTTCCGAAATTCTAGGGATCAAACTTGATAAAATTACTTTCCTTGAACCACAAACTTCGACAATTTCCGATGGAGGTCCGACAGTTGCTTCACGCGGAACTCTCGTTGGCGGAAATGCGGTGATCGATGCCGCATCAACTGTTAAAAAAAGAATATTTAGAATCATAAAAGAAGATCTAAAAGTTTCCGATATAGAAGAAACAGAATGGAAAAATGGAAAAATATATTCCCGAAAATCGAAAGATAGATTTATCGAATTCTCCAAAGCCGCAGAGAAATCGTATTGGCAGGGAATCAATCTTTCGGCTTATGGTTGGTTTAAAGGACCGAAAGTTGGCTGGGATGAAGAAACCGGACAGGGAAATGCATATTTCACTTATGTTTATGGCTGCCAAATCGCTCAAATAAAAGTCGATACATTCACCGGAAAGATCGAAATCGAAAAAATTACTGCTGCACACGATGTCGGGAAAGTTATCAATCGACTGGGAGCAGAAGGACAAATTTACGGTGGAGTTACGCAAGGTTTTGGTTACGGAGTTCTGGAAGATTATAACATCCAGAAAGGTGAAGTAAAATCACAGAATTTCGATGAATATCTGATCCCGACCACCAAAGAAATCCCGGAAATCGATCCTATCCTGATCGAGAATCCTGATAAATTCGGACCTTTTGGAGCAAAAAGCATTGGTGAACCAACTTTGGAATTGACTTCCGCAGCTATCAATAATGCTTTGAAATTTGCAGTTGGAAAACATTCATACCAAATTCCGCTTACTCTGGAACAAGTTTATTTGGGAAAAAATCTACGAAAACCTGCTCGGCAAAGCGAAGTTTTTCATCACTCAAAGATGAAAACAAAACAGGTTTTAAGAACTAATAATATCAAAACGATAACTCCAAAAAATTTAGAAAATGCTCTGGAAATTCTTTCGGGAAAAAAATTTCAAATACTTGCTGGTGGAACTGATATTATTGTGCAAGCCCGAATGAAAACAGAACTGCAAAATCTTCTAAATATTTACTCGCTACAGGAACTTAAAGAAATAACTGAAACAGAAAATGAAATAATCATCGGAAGTGCTGTAACTTTCTCAAAATTAATTTCTAATAAGATCATCCAAAAACATTTCCCGATCTTGGTAAAAGCCTGTTCTTCTATCGGCTCGACTCAAATCCGAAATCGAGCAACGATCGGAGGAAATATTATCAATGCCGCACCTTGTGCTGATTCTGTTCCTCCTTTGATCCTGCGTAGTGCAGAACTTGTTCTGCAATCAAAAAGCGAAAACCGAAAAATCCCGATCAAAGATTTCATCATCAAACATTACAAAACTCAAATAAAAACCGATGAAATTTTGATTTCAATCTCTATCCCCAAACCTTCAAATAAAAAATATTATCATAGCTATTCTCAACTCGGACGGAGGAATGCCATGAATATTACCCGAATGAGCATCAGTGCGATGATCTCATTCGCTTCCAATAAAAATATCGAGGAATGTTACCTGGTCGATGGTTCGCTTTTCAGTTGTTCACAGAGATTAACTAATGTGGAAAATTTCCTCATTGGGAAACCTCTGAATGAGCAAACTATCGAAGCTATCGAAAAACCATTATCGGAAAAAATAGAAAAAGAGATCGGAAATCGATGGTCTTCCGAATATAAGAAACCGGTTTTTATCAATATGTGTAAAGATGCCTTACGGGAAATAGCCGCTGATTTTCACGGATGAACACGGATAAAAACTGCCACAGACTTACACTGAAAAACACAGACAAAAAAACAATGTGAAAAAAGAAAAAACGGACAGGATAACAGGATTTACAGGATTATGTTCATCTTTGCGTCCTTCGCGTCTTGGCGGTAAAGTCATTTCGTGAAAATTAGTGTTAATTCGTGGTGAAAAAGTTCGTATTGTTAGTCTTGTTCGTTGCTAAAAAAGTCAGTGCTTAGTCAGTGAAAGTCAGTGGCAAAAAAAGGAAAAAATATGATCGATCTAAAATTCAAAGTAAACGGAAAAAAGATAAATATCAAAGTCGATGATTCATTAAGGTTACTCGATATTCTCAGAGACGAACTCGATCTGACCGGAACGAAAGAAGGCTGTGGAATCGGGGAATGCGGAGCTTGTACTGTAATTATGAATGGTGAAGCTGTTAATTCCTGCTTGATCCTTGCTGAACAAGTTCAGAATGCAGAAATCGAAACAGTTGAGAATCTCGAAAAGGACGAAGTTCTATCCAAACTGCAAAAATCATTTTTAGAACACGGTGCGATCCAATGCGGATTCTGCACACCCGGAATGTTGATGAGTGCAAAAGCACTTCTTGATAAAAATCCAAATCCCGCAATGGAGGAAATTAAAACTGCTCTGGAAGGAAATCTATGCCGATGTACCGGATATGTTCCGATAATCGAAGCGGTAAAGAATATAAACAATTTAACTTAACTTTGTAATGTATAATAAATGATTAGTTTGTGACTGAACGAAAATTCGATTTTCTCGCAAAAAGGAAACTTGACTTAAGACGAAGTCTTGAGTTAAGTTAACTGGCATCAGCGGATTAGAAAACTTAAATCAAGCCAGCTAAAGCAAACTTAATTCAAGTTTCTGTAATTCCGGTGGTTTTCGTTTAAGCACTAGTTTATACAGATATTTGTAAAAGGAGAAATTGTGACTAAGATAACATCTATTTTAAATACATTACCTTCTAATGCCAGGAAAGAATTGATTGATTTCGCTGAATTCTTGAAAAACAAATATTCTCAAAAAAAGAAAAAAAACACTTTGAAATTAGATTGGGCTGGAGGTTTGGAAAAATATAAAGATAATTTCGAACCGGTCGAATTACAGCATAATATTTCTGATTGGTGGAGTAGTTCAAATGTATCTCGTTGATACAAATATCTTCCTGCATATTCTTTTGAAAAAAGACAAATACAAACAATCATTTGAATTTCTTAAAAGCAATTATGAACTTTTTATTACAGATTTTTCTCTTTTCTCGATCTGCATTTTACTCAGTAAATTATAAGAATTCGATCTTTTGAAAACTTTTATCTCCGATATTTTGTTTAGCGG
>DRTC01000281.1 GCA_011372345.1 Candidatus Cloacimonadota bacterium | reverse complement strand
TATAGAACCAATCAACTGACAGCAGATCATGAATTGATCCAGCTTCATGTTCATTCGGGAACAACGACTCATCATTTTTACCAGAATAATGGAACAGAAACCGAGATTTTTTTGAATAACGAACTACCCGGAATAAATCCCACCTCATATTTCTACAATCTTTTTGCCTGTTCAGCTGCTCGTTTTGAAACCAACAACAATTTTGGAAGTTTATACTTACTGGCAAACGATTTTTGTCTGGGTGTCGTAGGCTCGACTAAAACCGGTAGTATGCTGGATTTCTCTGATTTTTATAGACCTTTGTATTTTGGTATTCCCATCGGAGAAGGATTTACCCAATGGTGGCAGCAAAATGTCGATACCGGACATGATACGATGTGGGAACGGAGTTGGTTTTACGGGATGATCATTTTAGGAGATCCAACCTTGGGTGTGAGAAACTTCAATGCGACTTTTGTGGGTGGAGATGTAAGCGGAACCTGGAGTTCGGAAGGAAATCCTTATCTCGTTGAAGATAATATTTCCGTTCCTATCGATAGTCTTTTAATCATTGAACCAGGTGTGAAAATCATTTTTCATGATAACAGCAAATTTGAAATTTACGGACAATTATTAGCCCAAGGGACATTTAGCGACTCAATTATTTTTACAGTAGAAGACACGATTTCCGGTTGGAGAGGACTCAGGTTTTATGATAGTAACACCAATGCTCAAGATAGTTCAAAAATCGAATTTTGTAAATTTGAATATGGTAATTCTTATGGATATTTAACTAATTACGGAGGAGCAATTTCGTGCCATAATTCTTCCGATATTCTGATCAAAAATTGCGTTCTTTCCAACAATCGAGCAAATTATTTTGGTGGCGGGATCTACCTTGAAAATTCCAGTCCGGTTCTGAAAAACCTAATTATTTATCATAATTCCGCAGAGGAGAAGGGCGGAGGAATTTATTGTTATAATTCCAATCCTCTTATCGATGGAGTCATTATAAAACAAAATAGCACCTTAGGACATGGCGGCGGAATCTATCTTGAAGATTCCAACCTGGAATTATCAAATATCGAAATTATCAATAATTCTTCCTCGAACGGTGGCGGTATCCATTGTCACAATTCCATTCTAACTTTAAAAAATATAACGATTTTGAATAATACAGCTCTTGATTTTGGCGGAGGAATTTCCTGTGATGATTCTTCTTTGAATTTCGATTCGGATCATCTTTGTAATATTTATTTGAATTATGCAGCTTCCGGCAGTGATCTTTATACAACAGAAATGCAAAATATAATTATCGACACATTTACTGTTTTATCTCCTACTAATTATCATTCTTATCCGAGCGAAGATTACACTTTTAGTATTTTACATGGAAAACTTCAGCAGGTAAGTTCCGACCTTTATGTTTCTCCGCAAGGAAATGATGTTAATGATGGTCTTTCCTGGGATTCACCGTTAAAAACAATAAATTCTGCTATGACTCGAATTCAGGCAGACAGTCTCGATCCTCATACGGTTTATCTTGATTCGGGAACATTCAGTACAAATACTAACGGAGAATATTTCCCGATAACCTGTATCAGTTATGTATCTTTGCAAGGCAATGGAGAAAATGAAACAAGCTTGGACGGATTAGGAGAAAGAAGTCTTATTTATTTAAGAGATGCCTACGGAGTTTCTCTCAGAAATATAAAAATAATAAATGGTTTGGCTGAATATGGAGGAGGAGTTTATTGTCTTGATTCTGAACTTGATCTGGAAAATGTAGTGATTTCCAATAATTCTTCGACAAGATACGGAGGAGGGATTTATTATTCTTTTTCCAATTCCAATTTGAGCAATGTCGAAATAACAGGTAATTCCGTACCTCTTAATTATTACTCAACTTACGGTGGCGGAATTTGTTGCCATAATTCAAACCTGGATTTTTCGGAAGTAAGAATTTCAGACAATGAAGCCGAATATGGTGGTGGTTTAGGTATTTCAAGTGAATCAAATATTAGTTTTTTGAATGTTTTTCTCACAGATAATCAAGCCCAAAGAGGTGGTGGAATATATTGCAGCCATTCAATATTGGATATGGAAAATATCAGTATAACCGGAAATGAGGCTTTATACAACGGAGGTGGATTATACTGTTATTATTCCGAAACAGAGATGGAGAATGTAATTATTTCCGGAAATTATGCCAATCAAGGTGGTGGAATTCATCTTTATAATCATTCCTATGCAACTATGGAACATGTAACTATTTCCTCAAACTATGTAAATGGAAATTACGGAGGAGGTGTTTATATAGACTATCATTCAAATTGTATTCTAAAAAATTTACTAATCTCAGGGAATACTATAAACGGTTCATATGCCAGAGGTGGTGGGATTTATTGTTCATCATCGCTGATAAGTTTGGAAAATGTTACGATCAAAAATAATACAGTAATCGGCTATAAGAGCTGCGGCGGTGGTATTTATTTAAATGATGAGTCTGATTTGCTTTTTAATGATGATAACAGGTGTAATATTTATGCAAATTATGTAAGCCAGAACTATAGTAATGATCTATACATGGAAGACTGTGGAATAGTTCATGTTATCCTTGATACATTTTCAGTTATGAGTCCCACAATTTATTATGCTCATCCTTATAATTCTTATATTTTTGATATTCAACATGCAAAAATAAATCAGATAAATTCAGATCTATTCATATCAGTCGATGGAGATGATTCCAATAACGGATTATCTTGGGAAGAACCTTTGCGAACAATCGATCATGCTCAAAGCATAATATTTGCAGATAGCCTTAATCCAGGTACTATTTTTCTTGCTCCCGGCACTTTCAATCCTGCAACCAATGAAGAACAATTTCCCATTCATGTAATAGATTTTGTTTCTATAATAGGCAGCGGCGAAGATACAACGATTTTACAAAGCAATAACCAAGAAAATGTTTTTTCTTTTCTTTATGTTAATAATTCAGAGATAAAGGATTTATCTATCACTAACGGGCATTCATCTTACGGCGGCGGCATTTATTGTGAAAATTCCTCTCCTTTATTATCACATCTTAAGATTTATAATAATTTTGCTTCTTCTTCAGGTGGCGGGATTTATTTAAAAAATTCCGATCCGGTTATCGAGAATCTGAAAATTGTTAATAATTCTGCTTCTTCTTCCGGTGGTGGAATTTATTGTAATAATGGTTCAAATTTACATTTACAAAATGTTTTGATCGCAAATAATCATGCAAGTAGTAGTTACAGCGGAGGAGGTGGAATTTGTTTTTATGGTTCTTCAAACGCAGTTTTTTCAAATGTAACACTAACGGAAAATTCTCTTAATGGGATTAAATTCCAGAATAGTTGTCAGCCGATTATTGTAAATTCAATTTTTTGGAACAATATCCCTCATGAGATTTATTTTAATTCCAATAGCGATTTAAATGCAATAATTGTTGATCATTCTGATATTAAAAATGGAGAACAGGGAATTGAGATCAATGATAACGGAACAGTTTTTTGGCTCGAAGGAAACATTGAGGAAGATCCTCTTTTTGTGGATGTTGAAAATGGAAATTATTGTCTTCATCAGGATTCTCCCTGTATTGATACAGGAACTGCCTATTTTGAGTGGGAAGGTGAAATTCTGCTCGATTTAAATTATGATGAATATTATGGTTGGGCACCTGATATGGGAGCTTTTGAATGGGCTGGAACTTCTGTTAATGAAGAATTGATAATTAAT
>DRTC01000280.1 GCA_011372345.1 Candidatus Cloacimonadota bacterium | reverse complement strand
GTTCAAATGACCAGTGGTTAATTTTGAATTTCGTAAGTCCTTATTTTTCAACCTCTGTGTCATCTTGAACTAAACTGAAATTGGGTCAAATGTGCCTTCACCTCTGGTCATTTGACCTTATTTGATCAGCAGCATTCTTTTAGTTTTAAGATAACTCTTAGATTCCAGTCTGTAGAAATAAATCCCGGAACTGTAAGTTGATGCCTCCCATACTTCATTATATATTCCTGATGTAAAGCTGCGAGTTTCAATAAGTTGTCCTTTAGCATTGAAGATAGACAATTTCGCAGTTTCACCCTCTTTGATTTCAAAGCCGATCGTTGTTGTAAAATTATTAGTTTTCGTTAATGGATTCGGGAAATTACTATGTAATAAAGTATTAGGGAAGAAATCCTCATTTTCTGAATCAGGAATTGTCAATGGGATTGGTCCGTAAATTGTGGTTTGACCCGAATTTGATCTACTTTCCAACCAATACCAGTAAGTGTTATTCTCGATAACATCATAATTATCCTGATAGTTGTAATCTGTTGGGGTAGAAGTAGTTCCAGAGCCTGGTATCATCAGGTTGTTGATCCTGATAACAAGGTCATTTTGGAAATCTTCATCATCTTCTCCACGGTAAATGTTCCAACCGATATTATTGGTTTCGCTTTGAGTTGACCAGATGATATTGGGAGAACCATCGGTATAGTCAGCTGTAAAAGATGAAAGAACGACGGGACTAGGAATATCGATTTCTTTGTTTTCACCAAATTCGGAAGTATTGAAAGCAGGATCAGTTGCCGTTGATGTTATCCAGTCTCCAACTCCTAATCCAAAACCTGTAACATCAAGGTTCCCAGCAAAATTTCCGTTTGCATCAGAAGTTAAAAAACCAAGATATGTTTTTCCTTCTCCATGATAAGGATAAACATCATTTGATACACCTGGATTTGGATCTATCACACCGTCAAAACTGGAGATGAAAAATTCAACTCTTGAATCAGCAAACAAAACCTGATCCGGAGCTGTTCCGATATAACCTGTCAGGCTTAAAGAATTACCAGTTAGAAGAGCTTCTGTGATGACCGGGAAATCCATATCTTCGTTAGCATTAATGTCGATTTTAATGTCATTATTAAAAGTTACTTCGTCTCCATTTAAATAATCATCCCATTCCACATGACATAAGTCGATCCCTAATCCAACATTATCATAAGTAGAATTTTGAGTGATTTTATCATATCTGGTATAAGTATGCACCAGAAATACAGGATCAAAATAGTGTCGATTCGTTACTAAAATTCCCGGTCCATAGTTTCCGTAAACAACATTCTTGATAACCTCATCTCCGGTTGGTCTTCTCATCAGAACAATTCCATGATTCTGATTTCCATAGCAGGTATTGTTTTCAACAATATTATTGGAAAGATTATCAAGATCGGAATATCCTCCGATTTCAATTCCACCTCCGGAGCCGGCATTATTAATTAAGGATTTATTATCATAACATAAATTGTAACGGATAATATTGTCGGCTCCATTTCCATCGATTCCGTCCTGAGAATCTGAATTCCAACCGTTTTCAAAGACTTCATTGTATTCAGCAATTATCGTTGCTCCTATATAAGGAGGTGTAGGATTATCCTCATCATTTCTACTGCCTATGACACCACTATGTCCATTATATCCAATATAACACTCGTCAACAGTTGTTATATTGGAGGACATACCAGCACTCCAATTGGCTCTAACTCCTGCACTTTCATTTTTGAATCCAGCTGCAGGTTCGCTGCCGTCAGCCCGAACGCCGATAAAGCATTTCCTGATTTCATATCCGGTTCCGGTTCCACCTCTTGTTAAGATAGCGTCTCCTCCGGAATTAAAAATGCAAATTCCTTCAATTAGAACATTGCTGGCATCTCCGGCAATTCTAATCGGTTCAGTTAAATCATTTCCATCGATCTCGATTTCCAATTTCTCATATTGAGGAAGTGCAATTGCATCTACACCAACAGTTCCTCCGGTACCTACAACTCCCGGATTTGAATCTGCGATATTAGTCGATTGGGAAAGACCGTCGATATCGAGATCTTCGGTTATATCGGGCAAATTACTGGCTAAAGTGATCTTCCACCAGAAATCACCTGTTCCTGTCCAGTTGCTGTAATTTGGATCAGCTAAGGGAATAGCAAAATCGATATTGTCTAATCCCGGATTTCCGTTTGCCTGGATAATTGCTTCTCTTAATGAACCTGCTCCACTGTCATTTGTGTTGATTACAGTGTAAGTGGCAGCATTTGCTGCGGAAAATGCAATAATAAATATTGCGATCGATACGATAAAAAACGGATTCGTTTTTTTCATGGTTTTTCTCCTTTTAATTTTTCCATTTTTAGTTGGTTTAACACATCAATAAAAATTCCTCAATTGCGACATTAACTTTTCAAAAAACCTGATTTACGACATTAACGATTTCTGACCATATCTTCGATATTTTTTTTCCACTCTATATAACAAAAAAAGAAATCTATAAAAATCTAGGCAAGTTTTTTTTCAGACAGACAATTCCAATTGGGATAAAAAATAAAAAAATACAGTAACTTTCAAATCAAAAAAAACTCTATTTATCCTCTATTAGCTTTTAAAACTTCTAAAAAAGCTTCTTGGGGAACAGATACAGAACCGATTTCTTTCATTCGTTTTTTTCCATCCTTCTGTTTTTCCAACAGTTTTCTTTTACGGGTAATATCTCCACCGTAACATTTTGCTGTAACATTTTTCCGTAAAGCATTGATCGTGCTTCTGGCAACTATTTTTGAACCGATGCTGGCTTGAAGTGCAATTTTAAATAGCTGTCTCGGGATGACATCCTTTAGTTTTTCTGTTACACTTTTTCCCCAGTTATATGCTTTTTCTTCATGACAGATGAATGACATAGCATCGACTTTTTCACTATTGATCAGGATATCTACTTTAACTACATTGGAAATCCTGTATTCTTTGAATGAATAATCGAGAGATGCATAACCCCGGCTAACTGATTTTAATTTATCATAAAAATCAAAAATTATTTCGATGAGTGGGATCTCGTAATGGATAGAAGCTCTCTTTTCATCTATATACTGCATATCTTTCTGGATTCCCCTTCTTTCCTGAGCCAGTTTCATAATATTCCCGATAAATTCAGTCGGCACGATTATCTCGACATCCATAATCGGTTCTTCAATAGTTTCGATGATAACAGGATCAGGCATATCAACAGGATTATAGATCGTTTTCTGAGTTCCATCTGTAAGGTTAATGATAAATTTTACACTGGGAGTCGTAGCAATGATCGGGACATTGTATTCTCTCAATAATCTTTCTTTGACGATCTCCAGATGCAGCATTCCCAGAAATCCACATCTGAAACCGAAACCAAGAGCCAGGGAACTTTCCGGTTCATAAAAAAGTGCGGAATCATTAAGTTTCAATTTCCCCAGACTTTCACGAAGATTTTCATGATCTTCTTTATCTAATGGGAAAATTCCGCTGTAAACCATTGGTTTTGGTTCTTCAAATCCTGGTAAAGCTTCCTTGCAGCCATCAATTTTGGTTGTGATCGTATCTCCAACTCTTGCATCTGATACTTCTTTGATATTAGCAATGATATATCCGACTTCTCCTGCTGTTAGCTCTTGAGTGGGTTCGAGTTTCAAACCAAGATAGCCGATCTCATCGATATCATATTCTTTTTTGGTGGAGAACAGTTTTATTTCATCTCCTTTTTTGAATTTACCGTCAATAATTCTGATGAGGATGATAACACCACGATAAATATCGAAATAGGAATCAAAGATAAGAGCTTTTGCCGGTGAATTTATATTTCCTTCCGGAGCCGGAATATTCTCTATGATCCCATCTAATAACGAATTAATTCCAATTCCATCTCGAGCACTGACCTGATAGATAAGACTCTCATCTGTTCCAAGATTCTCAATTATTTCATGTTTTGTTCCTTCAACATCTGCCTTGATGAGATCGATCTTATTAATCACCGGAATAATTTCCAGATCATTTTCCATTGCCAGATACAAATTGCTCATAGTTTGAGCTTCGATTCCCTGGGAAGCATCAACTAACAACAAAGCT
>DRTC01000279.1 GCA_011372345.1 Candidatus Cloacimonadota bacterium | reverse complement strand
GTTATTTTCATCTTTTCCGTCCCAGACTATGTGGAAAAGCGACTTTGTCGCTTTTGTATCCGGCAGCTGCCGGAAACACTCCAAAGTTTTCACTTTTTGACCTTTCAAATTATAAATCGACATCTCTGCGTCCTCTCCGTTCTCTGCGGTGGAAAAAGAAATTGTGGTTGCAGAATAGAATGGATTGGGATAATTCCCGATTAATTTTATTTCCGACATTTCTACTTCATCATCTCCAATCGCTGAATCATTCGCTGGAAAACTGATAAAATCGATCCATGCACAATCCGATCCGCTGCTGACATTTCCGTCTTTTTCGTATCGCCATTCGAATTCATGGAAACCTGCTGTAACCAGAAAACTTGCTTCTATCCAATCTACTTCTCCATCCCATCTTTCCTGTTCTTAAGAATCTATGCGGAAAGTGATAAAATCCCAATCATCATCAGGATCGTCTTCGCAGGAAACTTTGATAAAAAAACTGATATCCCCTGCTTCTGTAACATTCATTTCCGTGATTAGCGAACTTGTATCCCAACTTCCGATATCACCGGAGCAAGCAGAATAAATTCCATCATAAGCTGTGGAATTATCGATGAACCAATCCGCATCACCGGAAAAACTCCAGATTTCGGAAAATTCTCCGGATTCAAAACTTTCAGCGTTGGATTGATAAAGCTCATAATCAAAAACCATATTATCCGAAACTTCTATTTCTTCAAAAATTTGAGTATAACCTGTCAAAACGATTTTGATTGAATAAGTTCCTTCATAAATATTTTCAAACTGGTAAAAACCCTGATCATCAGTCTGTGTCTCATACATAATATCGAATATTGCGTGAGACAATTCTATTGAAACATTTTCGAGGGGAATCTGGGAATCTCCATCAACGATCGTTCCTGAAACAGTATAATTTTCTGCTGGTTGGAGAGTTACATCCTGATAAATTATTTCATTATCAGAAATTGAAATATTTTCAACTGTTTGAGGAAGGTATCCAAATGAGAGAAATTGCAAATCATAAGAACCGGGAAAAAGCATGCGATGATAATCTCCGATTTCAGCATCGGTAAAAACTTCCGAATTATCAATATCATGATCAATAACATGAATTACAGCATTAGTTGGATTGCTATTTTCATCTGAGACAATTCCGCGAATTCCGTAAAGACATTCTTCTATATAGAGCAACAAAGATTCACGATTATAGTTCCAATGGTCTTCCAGTTCATCTTCCGGAAGTAGTTTTACATTAGAAAGTTCGAGAGTCATCTCCCTGCAGCCGTGAAAATAATTCATATAATCCTGTCGTCCGCCGCTAATAGTATACCAGGCATAACCATTGGTAATCCCATCATCAAAACCATTCATATAACCATATGGACTATTATCCTGAGCCTTGTCGGCATAAGTATGAGAAACTTCCTGCCACCAGTCATCATCAGCATGAAGTTGAGGCCATGTATCCCAGGGATAATTGACAACTTCTGCTCCACTGTGCAGATTCGCTGAAAGAACAAAATCGTGTTCAAAAGCAAAATCCATCATAATAATGATTTCCGGCTGCCATTCATTTCCATCCGGATGATCTCCATCTTCAGGATCGGGAAAATTGCGGTTGAGATCGACACTATTTGCATTATATCGCGTTGCTCCCCAAACTGTATTATTTCCTCCGGCATAAGTGCCATCCGGGTTGGCAGCGGGATTGATCCAAATCTCAACATTATTTACCAGGTTCGTAATTTGCGGATCGCTTCCGTAATTCGAAAGCAGTTCATCAATTAGACGCAGCATTAAAATATATCCAACCAGTTCATCACCATGCATAGTAGCTGTGTACATAAATTCCGGTTCATCTTCTGCGATATTCACATTATCAGATATTTTTGCAAACAGGATCTCTCGACCTTCCACTGAACTACCAATATTCTCAATGCTACAAAGATCAGGATGATCGATCTGGAATTGATACATAAGATCGACATAAGTTTCGTAAGTCGGATAGGAATCCCAATCCCGCATCTGTTCTCTGGAAGTTGCCATTTTTACTTGGTGAGTTTTACTTGGATTAGTGAGGATTTCATAAGAATATCCTGAACTTGTAAATTCCTGGAATTCTTTCTCATTTGCATATGCAAAAACAGTTTTGTCATGAACATTATCTATTGAGATGATTCTTGTTAGTTTGAATAATTCTTTTTTTGAATTTATGAAAAATTTAAAATATATTTCTTTATTTTCTGCTGATAAAAGCAGAAGTTGAATCGAAAATAAAATTAATAAAATTGTTTTTTTAAGCATCTTGACTCCATATTCTTTATTAAACTTCCGAATGTATTCCGAATCTGTTCGGAATTCTTCGGAATGTTGATAATTTATACAAACATTCGGAAGACCGGATAAATCCGGAACATTCCGATGTTCTTTTATCTCATCAGGATCATTTTCTTGGTGGTACTAAATATCCCACCGGATTTTAATTTATATAAATAAATTCCACTGGAAACAGCTTTGTTGTTATCATCCTTTCCGTTCCAGGTTATGTAGGAAAGCGACTCCGTCGCTTTTGCGTCCGGCAGCTGCCGGATACAGTCCAAAGTTCTAACCTTTTGCCCTTTCAGATTATAAATTAAAATCTCGGTGTTCTTTTCGGTGTTTTCGGTGTTAAATTTTATTGTAGTTGAAGAACTGAATGGATTTGGATAGTTTCCGTAAAGCTTAGTTTGTATGTAATCCATTACATCATCAGTATGCACGAAATAGGTTGGTGGCAAGGTTACATAATCGATCCAGCCGCAATCATAACCATCAGAAACATAACCATCTTTTTCATAACTCCAGGTAAATGTATGATTGCCAGCAGAAACTGCAAATGATTCCTCTATCCAATCCGATTCCCCGGACCATTCTCCTTGAACTGCTCCATCTATAAAAAATTTCAGGAAATCATAACCTTCTTCTGAGGAAACTTTTCGGAAAAAGGAGATTTCGCTCGCTTCTTCATAATCAACTGAAATCGATAGAAATGAATTATCCCAACTTCCGATGGAACCTGATCTGGCAGAGAATAATCCGTCAGATGCATAATCGGAATCAATAAACCAGTCTGCATCTCCGCCAAAACTCCAATTTGTGCTAAATTCACCGGATTCAAAACTTTCCGCTTGACTGGGCTGCATAAGATAATTCATTTCATTTGATTCTTCCGTAAGAATTATTTCATCGAAAATACTGGAATATCCGTCTGCTGAAATGAGAATGTTATAAATTCCAATATAAACTTCAGGAAAATAATATTCACCATATTCGTTAGTATAAGCAGATTCGAGAGGTGCATCGAGAAAGGTGACAGTTGCATTCTCGATCGGTTCTTCAGTTTGTTCATCGAGAATTACGCCACTGAAATCTACAATAGTTTCAATTGCTTCCAATTCTACATCAAGAATGGTCTGTCCGGAATTATTGATATTCACATCACTGAAAAATTGCGGGTAATAGCCGTATTCGGAAAATGTAACATTATAATTTCCATCCTGCAGTAAACGATAATAACGACCAAATTCCACATCACTTTGATAAGGAAATTTCTCAACACCAGTATCATCAATCCCATCAATGAAAATTTCCGCAACAATCGGTTCGCGAGTTATACTGCTGGTTATGTGACCTGTTAAAGTCGAATAATTTACTCTATCCAGGAGGATCAAGGCTGCATTCAGATTATCTTCACAAATTCCCTCAACCTGCCAGGCAGGAGGAATGAATTCGGTTGCTAATTCAACTGTATATGAAAAAATGCCATGAACTCCATACGCATAATCATCGGTTGTTCCCATACATGGATATAAATCCCAAGCTTCTGAAGGTGTGTAATGTCCTCCGTATTGAGCAGGAATCGATTCCGCCATCTCGACAGCCAGTTCTTCCAATGCATCATGATCAGGAGCAATCACGCCGTCAGCGTATCCAAACGGGAAGAGAACCAGTTCGCTGTAACTATGGTAAGAGATACCAGCGATAAAATGATGAGCTTCCAATAAATCTCTCATTGCCTGTACTTCAGGTTCGGAGAACGCTTCCGGTCCATGATAGGTTTCAGAATTCCAATCATTAGATGCTCCTGTGTTTCCCCATTGAAAACCGTAATTGCGATTTGGATCCACTCCATCTGGTCCAGAATCATCGTAATTATCAAATTGTCCATTTTCATTGTTGTCCCGGATATTTTTCCGCCACCAGACATCATATTCATCGGTTACAACTTTATGCCCGTTTGGATTGACCAGAGGAATGAACCAGATTTGTGTATTATTTACATTTTCAGTAATAGTCGCATCGCTTCCGTAATTATCCAGGATATGATTAAGAACTGCCATAGCTACTTCCAGGCTGATCGGTTCACGAGCATGATGTTCTCCCATATAATAAACGGATGGTTCATCTTCCTCGACCAGAACATTATCCGAAACCTTTAACGCCCAGACTTCGTGATGATAATCATCATAATAAGAATTTCCATCATCAGCATAGATTTTTCCCCAACTATCACCAACATCATATAGCTTACAGATATCAGAATGATCTACTTCGATCTGCTGTAATTCAGCTAGAACTTCCGCATAATTCCGATAACCTTCCAGATCACGAACATTTCCGAGATTTGCTCTAGCCTGATCTTCCGTGCATATAATTTCAGGATCATATCCAAAACTAATCAGTTTTTGATATTCCTTTTCCGAAACCACAATGTCCACTAGTTCATTTGGTTTATAAGCGGCAATGTCATAATTTTCTGTGCGTATTTTTTTCAAAATTAATTTTGATGGATTGTCCAATCTTACGATAAATTTCTGCATCGATATCAAATTACCACAAAACATTAATAATATCAAAAAAATTAAAATAAACTTTCTCAATTGTTTTCTCCTTTTTTTATTGATTCAATAATTTCAGCAAATATTGTTCCAATTTTAAATCACTTTGCAAAATATATTTCCAGACCAGGATTTCCAGTAAAAAACAAATAAAACTATATAAAACAGCAATTATTCTTATCTTTTCCTTAATTTCTCAGGTTTATTCAATAGTAATAATTAAACATAAGTTTCGTATGTGTCAACGAAGATGACAATACTTTTAAAAATTTATTGATTTTATTTGGTTAAATATTTTTTTCGTATCAGAAATTCTAGGTTTGTTTGGAGTTAGCATGAAAAGAATCGCTTCCATTATTTTTTTTATTCACCTTATTTTTATTTTTTTAAATTCTCAATCTAAAGTCGACAGTTTGACAGCCAAACTAAACACGGTGTCCAAAAAAGAGAAAGTAATAATTTTAAACGAACTTGCGGAAGAACTATCTCCTGTCGATCCAGAAAAAGCAATTGAATACGCTATTGATGCATTGAAATCAGCAGTCAAATTCAAGAATAGAAAAGAAGAATCTCTCGCGTATAAAAATTTAGCAGATTCTTATTATTATCTGAACAAAATAGAAGAATCACTGGAAATGTATCAGAAAACTGCGGAGATTGAAATAGAGATTTCGGGAGAGAAGTCGGAAAGTTATGAGCGAAGACTCGGAGATGTTGGATATTGTTATGAAATACTGTTGAAATTTGAAAAGGCAATTGAAATCTATACTCAAGCCTTAAAAATTGCTGAAGAATTGGATATGAAAGAAGAGATCATCATCCTTCTGAATAATATCGGGCAAGCATATTACAAATTAGCAGATTATGATAAAGCCCTGAAGTTTTTCCGGCAGAATCTGAAAATTGAACAGAAATTTGGGAAACCGGAAGATCTTTCCATTGTTTATAACAATATCGGGATGGTCTACGATGCCTGGAATCAATTCGAAAAAGCGATCAAATATTATGAACAAGCTTTGGAAATCGATCGAAAATATCAAAATGAAAAAAGAGTTGCGATCCGTTTGAATAATATCGGATATGCGTATCGAGCTGTAAAAAAATATGAGATAGCATTGGATTATCTGCAAGAAGCCTTAAAGATCGAAAAAAAAATCGGTAGAAATGAAAAAATAGCGATCAGGTTAACTAATATCGGTTTAATTTATATTTCTACAGAAAAATATGAAGAAGCACTTAAAAATTTCAGGGAAGCCCAATTAATCTTAGAGAAAATTGATCTCCCATATTATCAATCAACTTTGTATAATCATATAGGACACACATTTATTCTCCAAAAAAAATATCTTAAAGCAATAGAAGTTTTAGAAAAAAGTCAGAAAATTGCTATTGAGAAAAATTTGAAACAACAGCAGATTTACAATTATTTGGAATTCGCCCTTTTATATCAGAAAATGAAGGATTATAAGAAAGCTTATCAAAATCAGGTTTCTTACTCAAATTTACGAGATTCGGTTTTTACAGAAGAAAAACACAAACAATTAGCAGAATTCGAAGCAAAATATGAAACTGATAAAAAGGAAAAAGAGATTGAAATCCTGACCAAAAATACGGAAATTCAAAATCTGAAATTAAAGGGAAATCGAATTGTAAAATATTCTTTTATTGGTGGATTTATCATAATCTTAATTCTGGCATTTACTATTTATCGAGCTTATAGGAGCGAAAAGATAGAGATCAAGAAAAGGAAAATTGCAGAAAAAGACCTTTCTGACCTGAATAAAAATCTCGAGAAAAAAGTCGAGGATGAAGTTAGAATTCGTCGAGAGCAGGAGCAGAAAGCAGTCGAGCAATCTCGTCTCGCTGCACTCGGAGAACTTGCGGCAGGAATAGCGCATGAGATAAATCAGCCTTTGCACAGCATTGCTTTCGCCATTGATAATATGAAAATGGCGATCGAAGAAAATGATGCTGATAAAAAATATTTGCAGAAGAAAACAAAGAATATATTTGCTGATATAGATAGAATGAAGCGCATCATAGATCACATCAGAACTTTTTCCCGCAAGCAGACAGGCGAAGAAAAAGAACCGTTTAACATCAATCAGAGCATAACCAATGCTATAAACATGATCAAAGAACAATATTCCAATCATCGCATCAAACTGGATGTTGATCTTGATAAAAATCTTCCTGAAACTTTAGGAAATCTTTACAGATTCGAGCAGGTTGTTCTGATTTTATTCTCCAACGGAAAAGATGCAATCGAAGAAAAGGCAAAAACAGCAGATGAAAAATATCAGAAAAAACTCTCCATCAGGACTTTCCAAAGAGACAATAGTATTATGATGGAATTTGAAGATAACGGAACCGGAATTTCCAAAGAAAATCTTGATAAAATCTTTAATCCGTTTTATACAACCAAAAAAACCGGAGAAGGAACCGGACTTGGACTTTCCATCGCTTACGGGATTATAGGCGAGATAGAAGGGAAGATCGAGGTTGAAAGTGAAGTTGGAAAAGGAACAAAGATGAAAATAGAATTGACCGCGAACGGACGCTAATAAGAAAAGAAAAAAAAATCTTATGGCTGGTTGAGGAACGAGATATCTATAATGGTTGGAAAATGAAAGATGGAGAGACAATCGGCAACCATTGCCAAGAACAAGTAAAAAGAATTCCTCTTTTGGAAACCATTCGCAAGGTTTTAATTCTCGTAAATTAGCGTGTATTAGCGGTTGAAAAAGGAAAAGATGAAGAAAATATTAATAGTCATATCGATCCTTATATTATTTACAATCACAGCATTTTCCGAAACTAAAATCGATAGTTTGGAAGCGATCTTAAAATCTGTTTCCGGAACTGACAAAACAAAGATTTTAGAAAAATTAGCAACTGCATATTCCAGATCTGGAAATTATTCTAAAGCAATACAACTTCTTGAACAAATCGTAGAAATCCATAACCAAATAGGATATGCAGAAAAATCAGGAAAAATCTATCAAAAGCTCGGACAATCTTGCTTTAAAATCGGAGACTACGATAAATCGCTGGTTTATCATACGAAAGCATTAGTTTCAAACCAGGCATCCGGTAACAGGAAAAGGGAAGCGAGAAACCTTTCCGATATCGGTTATGTTCATAAAACTATCGGAGATTATGATAAAGCCATATCCTATTACCAGCAAGGCTTGAAAATCAGCGAGGAATTGAATGACGAAGAAAATACTGCTTTAACATTAAATCGTATCGGCAGCACTTATGTAGTGATCGACGATTATGAAAAAGCATTGGACTATTATCAAACTTCCCTTGAAATCAGAAAAAAGATCGATGATAAACAGGGTATTGCCGGTTCTTTCAATAATATCGGATTGGTTTACCTTAAATATGAACAATATGACAAAGCACTGGAATATTACTTTAAAGCTTTGAAAATTAACGAAGAAATGGGAAATTTGCATTGGAAATCCTTTAATCTGAATAATATTGGTGATACTTATGAAGTTTTGGGGAAATACGAAAAAGCACTCGATTATTATTTTAGGTCTTTAAAAATCAAAGAGGACAGAAACGATAAAAGAGGAATTGTTTTTACCCTGGGAAATATCTCAACAGTTTATTTTAATCTTGGAAAAGCTAAACTCGCTATCGATTATTATCTTAAAAGCCTTATGCTTGCCCGTAAAATAGGATTGAAACAGCAAGTTTTGCAATGTTATCTTGATTTATCGGAATTATATTCAGCAATAAAAGATTATAAATCAGCATTGGAATACAAGAATCTTTATACTAC
>DRTC01000278.1 GCA_011372345.1 Candidatus Cloacimonadota bacterium | reverse complement strand
TAAAAAATAAACTGTCTGGAAATTTGCAAAGCGGTGTCCCGAAAGCTTTCGGGATTGTATTGCAGGTAATTTCCAAACAGAAAAAAAACCGTATAAAAAGGAGAATTACAAATGTCGGTTGTCAGTATGAAAGAATTACTTGAAAGCGGAGTTCACTTTGGCCATCAAACCCATAAATGGAATCCCAAAATGGATAAATACATTTTTATCAAAAGAAACGGGATTCACATTCTGGATCTGAAACAAACACTCGATGCAGTCAACGATGCTTTTATGTTCATCAAGGAACTGGTTGCTAAAGGAGAAACTGTCCTGTTCGTGGGAACAAAAAAACAAGCGAAAGAAGCAATAGAACAAGCTGCTAAAAAATGCGGTGCTTTTTATGTTAATAATCGCTGGTATGGCGGATTGCTGACCAATATGCAGACTATTAGGCGTAGAATAGAAAAACTGGATTATTATGAACAGATTGTTGAAGACGGAACTCTGAACAGCTTTACAAAATTAGAAGCAACAAAAATGAAAAGAATTTACGATAAGATCAATAATGTTTTGGGCGGGATCAGGGAAATGGACAGACTTCCCGGAGCTCTTTTTGTCGTAGATATAATCAAAGAGAGTATTGCCGTTAAAGAAGCGCGAAAACTTGGGATTCCAATCGTGGCTATGGTCGATACGAACAGTGACCCGGATCTGGTCGATTATGTTATTCCGGCAAATGATGATGCGATCAGAGCGATCAACCTGATGGCTGATGTTATGGCAAATGCTGTTATTGACGGTCGTCAATCTCTGATGGAAGGAGCTGATCTGGTTTCTGAAGAAGAAGGAGCAGAAAAATCCCAAACAGAAGCAACGGAACCTGAAAAAGAAGCAAAGAAAAAAAAACAGCCTGAAGAAGAAAAGAAGACTAAAAAGAGAGCTTATATAAAAAAGCAAGAAGCAAAAGAAGAAACAAAAGAAGAATCTAAAAAATAGAACATAAAATTCAAAACAAGACTAAAAACCCAGGAGAAAAACAATGAGTATTTCAGCAAAAACAGTGATGGAACTTCGTGCAAAAACAAACGCAGGAATGATGGACTGTAAAAAAGCTTTGATAGAAATGAACGGAGATATGGAAGCTGCCGTTAAATATTTGAGAGAAAAAGGGATCAGCAAAGCTGAAAAAAAAGCTGACCGCGAAACAAAAGAAGGAAGAATTTATTCTTATATACATACGAACGGTAAGATCGGAGTTATGGTCGAACTGAATTGTGAAACAGATTTCGTAGCCAAAAACGAAATATTTGAAACTTTGTGTAAAGATATATCCATGCATATTGCCGCCTCTAATCCATTGGCAATTTCGGAAGATGAACTCGATCCGAAAGTGATCGAATCAGAAAGAGAAATCTATAAAAATAAAGCTTTAAATGAAGGAAAACCGGAAAAGATAATAGACAGGATAGTTGATGGACAGATCGCGAAATTCAAAAAAGAAAATTGCCTGATGGCTCAGGAATTTATTAAAGATCCTGATAAAACTATCAAAGACCTTCTCAATGAAGCAATTGTCGCTCTTGGAGAAAACATCAAACTTGTTAGATTTGTCAGATACAGTTTGGGAAACTAAAAAATGGCCAGAAATTATAAACCCGAGAAAATTCATAAAATAATTTTCAAACTCAGCGGTGAAATCCTTGCCGGTAAGAAAGGATTCGGGATAGATATCGAAACCGTAAATGAGCTTACCGACGAGATCATCGCTATCAAGAAACTCGGTTATAGTATCGGGATCGTTATTGGCGGTGGTAATTTTTTCAGAGGTGCTTCCGAAGTGGGAGATATTCTGGATAGATTTGTAGCAGACAATATCGGAATGCTGGCAACTATCCAGAATGCGTTGATCTTGAGCGGATTTTTGAATAAAAAAAATTATTCGACTGAAATCTATTCTGCAATTCAAGTTGATAAAGTTGCTAAATACTATACTCCCAAACGAGCAAAGACTTCTTTCAATGAAGGGAAGATCTGTTTATTCTGTGCCGGAACCGGAAATCCCTTCTTTACTACTGATACAGCTGCGGTTTTAAGAGCGATCGAACTCGATGCTGATATTGTGTTCAAAGGAACTAAAGTCGATGGTGTTTTCACCGCAGATCCGGTTAAAAATAAAAAGGCAGAATTTATCAATGATGTTACTTATGATGAAGTTCTGGCAAAGAAATTAGAAGTTATGGACATGACCTCTTTCTCTTTAGCAAGAGATTATAATATGCCGATAAAAGTTTTTAATATCACCAAAAAAGGCAACCTTAAAGAAGCGATCTTACATAAAGAAATCGGAACTTTTGTACACGGTTAATCCTGTCGAAAAGGAGTAATAATGGAAGAACTTTTACTGGAAATCGAATCCAAAATGGATGATGCGTTTAATTCCTTGTTACATCAATTTTCCAAAACCAGAACCGGACGAGCCAATGCTTCTGCTTTAGACGATATAAAAATTGACTATTACGGTCAGCTTACTCCGATCAAACAGCTTTGTAATATAACCATTCCCGAACCTCGTCTTATAGTTGTTCAACCTTGGGATAAATCATCTTTGAATAACATTGAAAAAGCGATTTTAGCATCGAATATGGGAGTTACTCCGGAAAATGACGGAAATGTGGTCCGTCTTCCTTTTCAACCTTTAACAGAAGAAACGAGAAGAGATATTGTCCGGCAGATCAAAAAAACTGCAGAAGATGCCAAAATTGAGATCAGGAACATCCGCAGAAGTGGGAATGAATCTGCCAAGAAGATGGAAAAAAACAGCGATATCACTGAAGATGATCATAAGAAACTGCTAAAAGAAATTCAGGAATTAACAGATAATTGGATCGATAAGATTTCCAAAGCTACCAAGGCTAAAGAATCTGAAATTATGGAAGTATAGATTGTAAACTCACCCCCCAAACCCTCTCTTGAACAAAAAGAGGGAAGAATAGATTTGATTGATTCGAACTTGTGAATATAGGAGATTGAGAAGTGTCTTTTATCATTACTTCAGAGTGTATCAAATGCGGTATGTGCGTTGATGTCTGTCCGGTTAATGCGATCATCGAAGGTGATGAACAATATGTGATCACGGAAGCTTGTATCGATTGCGGAAATTGTAAGGAAGTCTGTCCGATTGGGGCGATCAACGGGTAGAAAACTATATATACAAGTATTTACTTTTTTGATTTATATCAGATTATTAACAAAGTTTTTGTTTTACTCTAAAAAATGGTTATACTTTTTATATAAATAAGAGTATAAAACAATAGGTGGAAAAATGGCAATAATTAAAACCGCTGTTTCAATACAAGAACCTCTTTTTACGCAAATAGAGAACCTGGTTAAAGAACAAAAAACTACTCGAAGTGCTTTATTTTCTAAAGCTTTAAAGGAATTTCTTCAGCGTTATCAAAACAAAAAAATGTTAGTTAAGCTTAATACAGTGTATAAAGATAAGCCATCTAATGAAGAAAGCGAAATACTGAATAAAATGAAAAGAAAACAACGGCATGTAGTGAATGAAAAATGGTAATCGAACAGGGAGATGTATTCTGGATTGATTTAGGAGAACCGATCGGTTCGGAACCTGCATATCTTCATCCTTATGTAATAGTACAAAATGACATTTTCAATCGAAGCAGGATTAATACAATAGTTGTTTGCCTGATAACTTCAAATTTAAAACGAGCAGATGCTCCAGGTAATATTATCCTGAAAAAAGGTGAAGCGAATTTATCAAAAAAGTGCGTGGTAAATGTATCGCAGATTTTTACGG
>DRTC01000277.1 GCA_011372345.1 Candidatus Cloacimonadota bacterium | reverse complement strand
TTATTCGATATTTGCACGACCTCCGGAGCAATGTATGCTCGTGCGGTTATTCCGGAAGCAGCATCTGATAAAGCTTATTTGATCTATGCTCTGCAAATCCTACCCGATGGGATTAGAGGATTCGTTCTAGCAGGAATTCTGGCGACTATTTTATCAACATTAGATTCTTATCTTTTCATTGCCGGAACAACTGTTTCTTTCGATCTGATGCCCAAAAGATTCAAAGGAAAGATTTATCTGCATCAATTGGGAATCATCATCGTAGGAATTATCGCTGTTTTGATGGGTCTCTTATTTGAAGGAAATATCAAAGCAGTCTGGAAAACGCTGGGAAGTTATTCTGCCAGTTGCCTGCTTTTACCGGTTATGTATGGATATATTTTTCCTAAAAAAATCAAAGATATGCAATTTGTTTTTGCTAGTATTTTGGGTGTGATAACTGTCAGTGTCTGGCGAAATATTCCTTTAACAGGATTCTGGCAGAATGTAGATGAACTTTATATGGGAATTATGGCAACATCTCTGGGTTTAGCAGGTTATGGTCTTGTGAATAAAATCTTAACAAAGCAGAAATCCTAAAAGATAATTGAATTTATTAATTTCGTTACACACTTATTCCCAAATTTTATTTGGGAATACAATTGGATAAGAAATTTCATTTCGTGTTTAGTTAAATCTCCTTCCCATTTAAAAATCAAAGTAAAACTTTTAACAATAAACATTCCCAAATAAAATTTGGGAATGAGGATAATTTGAACATCTGTTTAACTGGATCAATCTCTTAACGCTTTTACAAGATAAAAATATTTCTCTGAAACCGGAGTAAATTCATAATTGAGAACTGCGGTGGAATCCAAATAATTCGAAACATCCGGATCAAAATACGGATCTTCCGAACAGTAAATAAAATAATAACCCGCACCGATAATTTCATCCCAAACAAGCATCATATTCTGATTTTCATAAAAAATATTCAATTCAGGAGAATCGATGAACATTCCATTATTGAGAATATTCAAATCTCTAATCGAGACATACGGAACATAACTTTGATCATTCGCTGCTGATAAATATGTATCGATCAATGATTGTTGAGTCAAATATTCCACAGAAAAAACAGGAATACCCGCATTTAGAAATTCCGTTAAAACATCGATCCGGTATTGCTCGGGATTGTATGGATTGTTATTATCATCATCTCCATAAAAGAAAATATCCTCGATCCCAATCGCAGAAATATCATTAAAATATTGCTGTTTCAAAGTTTCCAAAACATTTGCTTCGATAATGATCTGTTCCCCATTTTGCGGTATGAGATAAAAATCGTCTCTTCCTGTTTGCGTGTCAATATAATTCCTGATATTATGGACGAATTCTACCATCAAGGAATCGGCGAGAGGTTGCTCGGGATTCTCATCCATCCAGTAATAATAAGCATCGATGATATCCATATAAATTCCATCGAAACCTTGCTCGATGATTCTATCCAAATAAGAAAAAATGATATTCTGCCATTCGGATTCCCAGAAACGAACCTTATAATTTCCTTCCCAATCAGGATTTTCCGGTCCGAGCCAAGAAGGTGGATTTGTTTCCCAAACAGGATTCCAATAAAAACGATAGTTTTCCGCTTCTCCGATGGAAATATAGGAAATCGCATATTTTCCTGAAACCTGGATGGAATCGATCTGTTCCCAACCGAATTCTCCGGATTCCGTTCCATCCGCAGAATAATCCATCACGATCAATTCGAAAGTGTTGTTATTAACGATCTCATTAATATTTATATCTTGCAGTATGTATGACCAGGGAGTATTATAAAGATTTTCCGTTGCGATAGATAGATATGTTAATCCAAAAAATAGAACCAGAATTAAAAGAATGTTCTTCATTATTTATTACCTCATCAAGATCATTTTTTGAGAAATTTCTTTTCCCGAAGATGAAATCTTGCAGAAGTAAATTCCTGAATTCTGATCTCGGTTGTTATCATCTTTTCCGTCCCAGACAATTTGTTGATCTGAAGATTTATCGATTTGGAGATTTTTGTAAGTTTTCACTTTCTGTCCCTTAATATTATAAATTGCAATTTCGGTGTTTTCAGTGATTTCGGTGTTTAATTGAAACGAAATTGTCGTTGTTGAATTAAACGGATTGGGATAATTTCGGATAAATGTTTCAGTGCTTTCGATATTTTCATCCTCTGCTGAAGTCGAATACTGATATAACTTTACAGAGCCGTTCACCATTTGCGGATTCTGGATATGAAGTCTGTTGGAAAAAATGAAATGCCAGTTATCTGTTTCCGGAAGTTCAAATTCATAAGCATCACTATTGATATTTTGATTACTGTAAATTGTCTCAAATTGTTGTTCTGCGAGGAACATATTAGAATTAAATTCATCCGTTACAAAAAAATCTATAAATCCGGTATCGATAATTTTGGCATAAGATTTGTCATAAACAAGACCATCTATATCATCATGCTCGATCACTCCTTTAATTGCATATTGCGGAACATCAAATTCAACAACGATCTTAAAATCATCGATTTCATTGGCAGGAGGATCTACCGAAACCAAATCCGGTTCCGGCATAGAATTTGAGACATTCAAGGCTAAATTGCAGGTTTCCCCTGGTTCCGGAGAAGAGACCAAAAGAGCAGTTCCAATTGAAGGAGCATTTCCGATCCAGGTTTCGGCACGAGCAAAATAATCGAATCCGTCACTGACTGTGAAAGTTACCAAACCGTTATTATCAGTATAAGCGACCATAGATTGCAGAATTTCCTCATCTGGCCTTTGCACATAAAGTTTCACTTTTCCACCATCGACGGGCTGATCATTCTCATCCAAAATGGAAAGATTTATCGTGGAATAATCGACATAATGATGAGTTACGGTCGTGAGCAAACCATCGCTCCTGACTTCAAAAGGAGAGATCGCATTGCTGTCATAACTTCCATAAAAAGTCGCTCCCCATTCCCAATAATAAGATTCATAATGTTCCCAATCTTCGAGCCACATTTCACTGAAAGTATGATCCCAGATATTTATCCAGTTGCTGATACTTGTGGTTGGAATTAACAGCGAGCGTCCGACGGCAGCATTTAAATCAGCATATTCTCCGCATCTTCCCATTCCTTTGTAGGCAATTCTGACAGGTTGATGAGGTCTGTCTCCGGGAGAAGTAAATTCCATATCCGCATTGATCCATTTCGACATTCTATGAAGAGCATAATCGAGACTGTCTCCGTAGGGTGAAATCGGTTGAGCGAACCATTCTCCCCCCGGACAATCGCAGCCGATCCCATCCCAGACATATTCACAGCCAGCCATCATCTCCCGCAAATTCAAAGTATCATTAAAAGTATGATTAAAAATATAATCATGCCAGAAATAACCTTCACCAGGCTCTACAATATTTCCCTGATGATTGTATTCTAAAATTGTCGGATCGATAAAAGCCGGGATTTCATCTGTTATTTTGGGATGAGCAATGTACATATAATAGATTTCTTTGGGAATCTCAACCTGCTCCATTTCTCCATCTTCATTCAATTTCCAATATACAACTGTAGAATAATAATTTTCATCGGTAGTAGAACTTCCGTAATCGATCACATCCGCATAATCCAGATAAATGTCGTTCAGATAAATATAAACAGCATTCATTATTAGAACTTCCGGATTTGCCAGATTCGATCTCAAATAGGCAGGAGAAAGAGTTGCGATCGCAAAAGCAATCTCATCGATATAAGGATATGAAGCATCGAGAATGACTTCTGCCCAAAGATCCTGTTTATCAATTGGAATAGATTTAAAGCGAAGATTTAACGGATGTCTCATCCAGTTTGGTGCTTTTTGAATTGCCTGTTTTGCAAGATCGGTTAAATAAGTTATATCGGTACTGAAAGTGCTTAAAGATTCCGTATTCCGATTGAAATAGACATCAAAATAATATCCGTTAGGAAAAGTTGCAGGAATATATTCTTTCAAAGAAAATGAGTCGATCAAAGTCCAGTTTCTTTCTACTGTGATTTGATCAAATTCAGTTTTTGGATTTTGAATCGGATCGAATTCTTTGGCAGTTTTCCCCGACCAGAAAGTATTTTCATTAAATCGTTCAAATTCCTGTGTTAAGCAATCACCAAAGATATTAACATTTAGTGAAAAAAATATGAAAATAAAGGTAATAAATTTCATCGCTGATTCCTACAAATTTTTTTCAAATATTTTTATGAATGATAATTTAGCAATAATAATTTTATGTTAACTGACATTTCCCACTTCAAATTGTAATTTAAATTAAGTCATATTGCTAACCTCGTAGAGGTT
>DRTC01000276.1 GCA_011372345.1 Candidatus Cloacimonadota bacterium | reverse complement strand
AATTAGCCACAGAGTCACAGAGATCACAGAGATTTTTTATTTTGCATTTCAATTTTCTGAATTCCCGTTTCCTTTTCCTGTTTCCAATTATATTTTTAATCAATTTACAAAGTTATGTTCTTATTTCTTCGGTAGAAACTTCGGAAAGTATAAATTCTAAAACTTCTCCAGATAAGTTGTTGCCGTTGTATTGGTCGGATCGAGAATAATGATTGTCTCAAAGATCTGCTTACTCTCATCTTTCTCATCATTCAGGAAAAGATTTTCCGCCAGTTCCTGCAGGTAAGTTACGGAAGTCGGAAAGATCGTCAGCATTTTACGGTTTACTTTAATTGCCAGATCATATTTCTGCTGCATTTTCAGGGAATATGAATACCAGTAGTTCGCATATTCGTTGTAATAATCGATCTGCAGGATTTGAGCGGACTGCTCCTCGACTTCTTCCCAATCTTCGCGTGCCACATAAAGCAGGTTGATCGTATTCAAAACCTCAAGAGAAGAGGGATAGATAAGAAGTGCTGATTCCAGGTGTTCCAGCGCATTGGCATATTTTCCATCCAGGTAATAGAGCCAGCCGAGACGATAATTCACAGTATAAGTGTTCGGGAAATTGGTAAAAACATCCTTCAAAGCATCGATCGCTTTGGAATATTTTTCGGAAGTTTCGTATTTATACGATTTATAATAGCAGGTCTGAATATCAGTGAAAGACATCTCTTCTGCAAACAAAGAAATTATCAGTATTACTGTTAAGATCAAAACTATTTTTTTTATCATTTTTCTCTCCTCTTTTTCTTCCGAAGCTTTCTTTCACTTGTTCATACATAAAGATTCGGAAGGATGTGAATGCCCCTAACTTTCCGAATCCGGCAGCTGCCGGATAAGAATATCTTCATGAGAAGCTTCGGAAAGTCAGCATAAGTTTTTCATAATCTTTCATAAATTATGATACACTACCTTTATAGAATCAGATGAGTTCTGTAACGGTCGAAATTGTCATTGCGAGGTGTCTTACAAAGGAATTCTTACGAAGCAATCTGCAATTCTAACTTTATAATAAAAAAGAGATTACTTCGGTCGATGCGAGCAAGAGAGAACTCGTAATGACAATCAATTTCTGATCAACCTGCAAACGAAAACAACTGTTATGCAAAACTCTTTATATAACCAGACTATTTTTCCCACAAAAACCTGCAAACTATTTTAATGAATTATTTTAATTTGAAATAGAAATTCAGCAGATGAGTATCAACCTGGTAAGTGTCATAATAATTCTTTTTATATTGATAAGAAATGCTCCAATTCCGCAGGAAAGGATAAACGATCATTCCCAGCGAATAATTTAAATCAAAATCTCTGGTCGTATTCAGAAATTTATTGTTATAAGTTTGAAGCAGAAATTTTTCACCTTTGGAAAATCCTCCGAAAAAGCCGAAATAATCAGAATAATATCCGGCATCAAAATGATAATGAGAATTAATTTTATCATCGAATTCATCTGCTTTCAGAATTCTATAAATATCGATTCCGGCATCCAATAATAGATTTTTATATAGATAAGAAAACTTTTGCGAGAACTGGATCGTATTCAATTTCTGCTCTTCCGTAATTTCTTCGAAAATGTTGTATTCTTCAATAATTGTAGTCACAACGCTGTCCGGCTGAAAGGCATAAGTCGTATCATCAAAAGTCGTGTATTGCTGCTCGTCGATGATGATCCACTCAACTTCACTCTTCGTTTCATACTTTATCTTTGAAAAAGCAAAATTGGAATTGAAAGAAAATTTGCCAATTTCATATCTATGATTACTTGCCAGCATGACTGCAAAATTGTATCTGCTGTTTTCAAAGGAAGAATATTTGAATTCCAGACCGGAAGCGTATTTTTGAGAAAATTTGTGCTCAAATGAGAGAAAAATCTCATTTTGGAAAATATCCCTTTTATCATATTTCATTGTGTCCTGATAAACAGAAGTTGAATCATAAAAAGGATTTACGAATATCGTGTCAGGATTGGAATAATAAACCGAATCAATCCAGGTTTCTCGATTTTTCAGATCATAAATTTTGGAAAGGTCTGTTTTTCCGTTCGTTTTTTGCTCGCTGATGAAAATCGAGAAGATGTCGCTCCCTTTCCTGTTATTCAAAGTGAAACTTTCATAAGTTCCGGATTTGAAGGTTTTATTGTTGGAATATTTGTAATACATGATGTCGGATAAAAAAGTGAGTTCTGCAAATATGCTGCAAAACAGAAAAGCAAAGACAGTTAAAAATATTGTTTTCATTTGAGCAAACTCAAAACGATTTCCTGATCCGGCATTTTGACTTCGATCGTTCTGAAACCTTTATAATTATCCAGAACAACTCCGGTTAGAATTTTCTCGTTTTTCCAGGAAACCTTTCCCGAAATTTCATATTCATTCTCCAGTTTATACTCACCGAAACTGCTTCTTAAATTGTAGTTAAATGACTTCATCAGCAGATGCAGACCATTGTTATTAAAGAGCAGATTATCGGGCAGGAATTCTTTCCAGTTCAGTCCGATATCGTTCGTCAGCGGCATTTTGGGAAGAGCCAGGAAAAGGTATTTCAGAAAAGATTTTCGATTCCCTTCAAAACTGTAAAAAACGAACATGTCATTCTCGATCCCGAAAAACAACATATCTTTTGTGCCTTTAATATTGAAATAATAAGAACCGTCGATCGCCATCCGGACGACAATTTCAAATTCCCTTTTTTCCACGCCGTCAATCGCTAATCTATATTTGAAAACATCATCAAGAATGAACTGGAATATCTTTTTATGCTTTCTGGAAGTATTGATCTTTTCCACTTTCATGTTCTTTTTCAGAACTTCATTTGCCAGAAATTTCTGGTTGGAATCTTTGCAGAAACTGATAAAAAAATTATAAGTTTTAGAAGCAAGTTTCGGCAGATATTGAACCTGCATATGAATATGCGGTTGCGGAGAATAACCGGAATTTCCACAATTGGCGATCACTGCTCCGAACTTAACAAAATCTCCGTTCTTCACCTGCAGAGATTTTGTCTGAAGATGAGATATTTCCACATAATATCCAAGTGCGGAATAGATAATAATGTAATTTCCCCAATTATTTTTTTTATCGACACTTCCGATGGGATTATCCTTCAGAAGATCGTAAGCATCGATAACAGTTCCGCTGACTGGTGCCAGAACCGGTTTGCCATAGCAGTAATAATCTTCGAGTTTTGAACCTTTTCTGCGGAATGTGTTGTCATCCTCATCAGTGATCACAAAATCATAAGCATACTGCCAGTGTCCTTTATGCGTCCAGACATCGTCGAAAGATTGATAAACAGTCCATTTACCCGAAAATGGAAGATATGGCTGGGGTGTGATATAATCAAACCTTTTCCGGAAATTGAGAAAACTCGCCAGCGATGCTTCCGGAGATTCCTTGATGAAAAGATTGATCCGCTTATAATCGATGTTCACCAAAACATAAACAAAAAGCAGAACTACAATATTGAATGGTAAAGTAAAGACTGGAATCCCAAAAGACGACCAGAAAACCGAGACTGCATCCAAAATAAAGACAGATACAATCACACCGATCAAAGCAAGCGTGTAGGTGCGTTTGGAAGGAATCAGGAAAATACCACCGAGAGCCATTCCTACGAGAATAAAATTGAAAGTGGAAATATCGGCAAAGGCTTGCGTATAACTTCCTTTCAGAAGAGCAAGCACTGAAATTCCCAGATAATAAGAAAAAACTGCCAGAATGAAGGAGATGCGAGAATAAACGAGAATCGCGAGTAAAACCAGAATTCCGATAATATCATAAGGAGAGAAAAGGAGCACTCCGAAAGTCCTGAACAAACCTTGAAGAAAAGACGGCAGATTGGGAAGATTCAATTTTTCGTGAGGATAGAAAGAATCTACGAAAAGAGCGCTGTATTTCACAGAAGCAAGATAAATGATCGTGCTGACCATCGTGAAAGGAATGTTCAAAACCGGTAACCTGAGATAATAAGAAAACAGTGAATAAAGCGTGTAACTTAACAAAACCGTGAGGATGGAGGTTCCGATGGTCAGGAAAATGGATAAAAAGGAAATCTTGAATAAAAAACCGATGGAGAATCCAACGAGAAGCGAATTATAGGTATATATCGTATGAACTACATCATCTTTTTTAATGCCGATGAATCTAGCAAAAACAAAAGTTGTAAGCCATGCTATCAATCCTAAAACCGCGATGTTTTTGTTGAAGCAAGTTGTTATCAACAGAATCAAACCAACGATGCGGTTGTGCATGAACAACAAGGTTGAATAGCTATATAACAGATTATCTATGTAATGGAGAATTTGTTGTTTCATTTTATTCACCGCGAAGACGCAAAGGACGCAAAGAAAAAAACATTTTGTTCCCAAATTGGATTTGAGAATATAATTGTCTGTGGAATTTCATTTCGCTTGAACCTATTCTTCTCATAGTAAAACTTGAGTTAAGTTGGCTTCAGCCAATCTTGACTTAAGTTTTTTCATTCTGAATCATTTTATCCTTTTTTTACTATAACCATTGAAAAAGTTAATGAGAAAGAATTCCTCCATTAGAAACTATTTTCAAGGTTTGTTTAAATTCTCCTATGAAACCACTTTTCAACTTCCGAATGTTTTTGCTTGCAAAATCTTCGGAATGTTGAGGTGCTTTAACTTTAAAAAGGGTTCATAATATTCTCTTCCTGCTTAACCTTTT
>DRTC01000275.1 GCA_011372345.1 Candidatus Cloacimonadota bacterium | reverse complement strand
GTTTAATTTTTCCCACAAATAAATTTGTGGGCTTCTAATCAAATTATAAATCTTTATTGATGATTACCAATTTTTTAGAAAATTTTGGGGGTATGCCTGATTTTAGAAAATCAAGATTGACAAATCAGGTTTAACAAAAAAATTGATTTTGTGTTTAAAAAAAACTCAGGGAAGGTATTTTATGAACAAAATCTGGTTGCTCTTAATTTCAATATTCCTTTTGCTTTCCTGTCAAAATCAAGTACCGGAATTCGATAAGGACAATGCCTTTAGATTTCTAACCGAACAATGTGATCTTGGTTTTCGCTATCCTGGAACAGAAGAGATCAAACTTTGTAGAAAATACATTATTTCCAATTTAGAACCTTATGCTTCATCAATAACTGAACAGAAGTTATCAGCTGAAATCGATACAATTTCATATGACGGTATAAATATCATTGCCGGATTTTATCCTGAAATGAGTCGCAGGATCCTGTTGGGAGCTCATTACGATACGCGTGAATGGGCAGATAAAGATTCAATACAAGAGAACCATCAGAAACATGTTTTAGGAGCGAACGACGGAGCTTCCGGAGTTGCTGTTTTATTAGAAATTGCTCGGATCATTTCTCAAAACCAACCATCTCAATTTGGCATAGATTTGGTTTTTTTCGATTTGGAAGATGCTGGAACTTATGGAAATATGGATACCTGGTGTGTAGGTTCAGCTTATTTTGTTAATAATTTTTCAGGACAAAAACCTGAGAAAGTCATTATCATTGATATGGTCGGAGATGCAGACCTGAATATTTTTATGGAGATTTATTCTTACAGATCATCACCAAACCTGGTTAAGGAAGTCTGGTCTCTGGCAAGAAAACTTGAATATCCTGAATTCATCCCAAAAATCAAATATATGATAGAAGATGATCATCTTCCTTTTATCAAAGCAGGATTTAATGCTATTGATATCATCGATTTCGATTATCCGTATTGGCATACAATTCATGATACTCCGGATAAATGTTCTTCGGAATCTTTATATAAAGTAGGACAATTACTGTTACATTTGATCTATAAAGAACAATGAAAAATTTTCTGAAAAATTTCCTGACTGAGGATGAGCAGAAAATCCTCATTTTCATAATTTTTTTGGCTGTATTAGGATTGGCTCTGAAATTCATAGGAATCGAACAGGAAAATGATTCGCTCTCAGCTGACAGTTTGAACTTCGAAAAAGATTTTGAAATCAAATATGATCTTAATTCAGCAACCAAAGAAGAATTAATATCAATTCCCGGGATTGGAGAAAAGAAAGCGGGAGATATAATTTCTTATCGTGAAAATTCAGGTTTCGAAGCAAAAGAAGATCTGATGAAAGTTAAAGGAATCGGAAAAGCAACTTTTAAGAAAATCGAAAGCTATTTTTATGAGTTCGGTCGTGTCAGTAATCCTTTAGAAAAGGTTGAATCAATAAAAGAAGGAACTGTGACGGAAGATAAAGAACTACCTGAAATCAAAAAAGTTAATATCAATACTGCAGACCTGGAAGAATTCACGATCCTGAAAGGTATTGGTCCCAAAAAAGCAGAACGGATAATTGAATATAGAAAAGAAATTGGAGAATTTACAGATATAAATCAGCTGTTGGAAGTAAAGGGTATTGGTGAAAAAACTTTGGAAAAGATCAAAGAAATGATTACTCTCGGGGAAGAATAATGAACGGGAATTTCAAACCTACTGTTACCCTTGCAGATCTTTACGAATCACAAAACCAGATCCTCGATGCTTATGCTATCTATAGATTTCTTGATGAACAATTACCCGAAGGACAACTTCGCGAAAAAATTAATTCTCTGGGGAAAAAAATATTTGAAGAATTTAATCAAGAATATGATCCAGTTATAAAAAAAATATTTTCAAAGGATGAGATCGAGAAATTTAAAATTCTACCGACAAAGCAATTTTCTCAATACCAGAAAATGGAAGCAAATTTGCGAGATGAGACAAAGTTAAATGACTCTCAAAAAAAAAATGATAAATATGATAAGATAGAAAATACTGATGAAATATTAAAATTCTTTCAATTGATCAAAGGGATGGATATTTCGGAAATAAAGGATCTTTATGAG
>DRTC01000274.1 GCA_011372345.1 Candidatus Cloacimonadota bacterium | reverse complement strand
TTCCCACGCCGGAGCGTGGGAACGAGTAAATAATCAAAAACTTTCCAAATCTTTAAGATTTGACAAGTTTTTGATTATTTACTCGATCCCACGCTCCGGCGTGGGATTGTCTTCCTGCTCCTCTTATGTTCCTTCTCTTACAAAGAGAAGGACAGCAGGATGAGTCAGAACGAATCAAAGAACAACGAGAGGAAGCAGAAAAACATTCTGACCCTCACCTTTTATGAAACTTGCCAAATCTTTAAGATTTGGCAAGTTTTTGATTATAAAGATATCACCTCTTTAATTGTGACTTCCTTGCCATCGCAATGATCTCAGAAGCAATCTCTTCTATGGATTTCATCGTAACATTGATGATCGTCCATTTTGGATGTCTATGGTAAAGGTTTCTTGCGTATTGCATTTCTCTTTTCACGAATTCATAATCCGCATAATCTCCGGTCGCCTGCAGAAGATGATCATGCCGTGCTTTTCGTAAGATCGAGAGCCTTCTTGGATCGGATACAAGGCAGAAAACTCTTTCCGGTTCAATCTCATAAACCTGCGGCATAGGTTCCATCTTGAATATGATCGGAACATTTGCTACAAACCAGAGCTTAAATGCGAGATAGATGCTCAATGGTGTTTTGAATGTCCTCGAAACTCCAAGCAGCACGATTTCAGCTTTTTTCAACTCATGGGCTCTTTGACCGTCATCATGTTTAAAAGCGAAGTTCATGGTCTCTACTCGTCTGAAATAAGATTCATTTATGAGTTTGAACAGACCTGGTTCTTCGGAAGGAGAAGTTGCAAGTTCATCGGACAATCTTGCTAAGAGAGGTCCCATCAGGTCAATTGTATCAACATTATTATATCTGGCGATTCGGAACAGTTTTTCCCGCAGCTCATCCGAAACTAAAGTATGGATTATAAAACCATCATTATAGGAAGCTTCTTGAATAACCTCCTGGATATGTTCTTCATCGATTATCCCGGGTCGTCTTACTATTTTGATCTTTGGTTTGGGGAATTGAGTCAGAGCAGCCTTCAATGTTTGTTCTGCTGTTCTTCCCGAACCATCTGAAACAATATAGACTTTTTTCAATTCTTTCTCCTCTCATGATCAAACAATTAATGAAACTTGACTTATGACGAAGTCCGGAGTTAAATTTCCTTTTTCACACTAACCTGAGAAATTCCGTTCCAGCCATTCGAGTGTATATCTCATATCTTCCGGCAAGTCTATCTCAATATCGATTGCCCTGCCCGTTATTGGATGCTCAAAACTCAATCTATAAGAATGCAGAGCCTGTCTTTTAAGGTGATTAGCAAGAAGATATTTAACCTTCTTCTGTAAATGAACAGGGATTTGATTTATAGTTCTTTTCAGATTTGAATATGTTCCGTCCCCTAAAACAGGACAATTCAGATGAGACATATGAACTCTTATCTGGTGCGTTCTTCCGGTTTCGAGTTTTACTTCTAAATGTGAGAAAAAATCAAATTCTTTGATCACCCTATAATATGTGATCGCCTTTTTCCCGGAATCTGCTACCGACATTTTTTTTCTGTCTTTCCTGCTCCGATTTATGAAGGTGATGATCGTATCTTCTCTCTTTGCTGGAACTCCGGTAACGATCGCTTGATAATATTTCTCGATCTTCCTCTCTTGAAACATCTTTGAGAGCAGATAATGAACTCTGTCATTTTTTGCAACGATCATCAAGCCCGAAGTATTCTTATCAAGCCGATGAATTATTCCCGGTCGAAATTTATCATTCCCGGACGAGAGATCATCTTTGAAATGATAGACCAGAGCATTTACCAAAGTCCCTTTCGGATTTCCCGGAGCAGGATGAACTGTTAATCCCGCCTGTTTATTTATGATTATCAGGGATTCATCTTCATACACAATATTCAGAGTAATATCTTCCGGTTCCGGTAATAAATCGGTTCTCTCCGGTATTTCGATATTTATGATCTCACCTTTTTTCAGATGGTGGTTTTTTTTGACTGGTTTGCTATTTACTCTGATCTGATTTTCTTTGATAAGTCTGTCAATGAATGATCTCGAATACAATCTTTTATCATTCAGACTGACAATATATTTATCGATTCTTTGAGATGTTTCTTCCTGATATATTATTTCCATTCAAATCGGGATTAAAATTCTAATTCTTTTGTCTTATCCGTTTTTTTCCTATCCAGATTAGTTAATGCAATAACCGCTCCTTTTGCTTCACCTCTGGCATCCCTGATAATCC
>DRTC01000273.1 GCA_011372345.1 Candidatus Cloacimonadota bacterium | reverse complement strand
TTTCTCAAACCGGAGGTATGAGTTACTTTTTCTCAAACCGGAGGTATGAGTTACTTTTTCTCAATCCGGAGGTATGAGTTACTTTTCTCAACTTGGCAAGTTGAGTTACATTACCATTCCACATTAAATCCGATAAACGGAATACGCGGGAACATGGACATGTCCGAATCTTCTATTGCCCAATTTCCATCTTCCTGCTCTTGATAAACATAATCTCGTGCCCAGATATTTTCATGATCAAGAACATTGATGACCTGGATGTAAGGTTCTAAACTCCATTTTGAAAACTGCCATTTGAATTTCAAACTCAAATCGAATCTGGAATAGAACGGAAGCCGGATGCGATCATTATAACTGTACAAAAAGTGAATTCCGCTTTCATCATAAAACGCTTGTTCCGGTCTGAAATAAGGTTGTCCGCTGCCGAGAGAATAAGTTGTACCTATCTTTAATTCTGCACCCAGGATTTTCCTGCCGATATTTTCGGAAACATTGAAAGTTTCCATCACATTCAATTGATGAACTCTTTCATAACGAGGATGATAAGGTTCTTCCTCTTCAGTTTCAGGATTGATATTCGTGTTTTCGATGGTTCTTTTGGTGATTCCGAAACTGTAAGCAAAAAATCCTTCCAAGCCCTGCCATTCCGTGCGCAGCATGACATCTGTTCCATAGGAAAATCCATCTCCCATATTGTAAACATCTTCCAGAGCACCAGTTTGATTATTCCATTCATAATCGGTTTCCGGACGATACTCCACGAGATTGTCATATCTTTTATAATATCCTTCGATATCGATGGCAAAATCTGAAGCGAACTGATTTTTGTATCCCAAAACAAAATGGTCTGAAATTCCAGGTTGAACGGAACCGTCGATGGGAAACCAGATATCCATGGGAGTGCTCATGCCGGGATTCATGGATGTCAGATACTGATAATATCTTCCATAAGAAAGATAAGTGTTGCTATTGGAAGTCAGTTTCCAACGCAAAGAAAGTCTTGGTGAAAGCCTGAAATAATTTCCAATCGGAGATGCTGGAAGATCAGGTGATTCATTACGACAAAAAGTTACTCTCAAACCGGGCTGCAGAGTCCAGTTATCGCTGAAATCCCAACTGTCCTGTCCGTATAAAGCAAAAATACCGGAATTTACTTCCACATCAGGAAGTTTTTCCGGATCAAGATCGGAATTTTCAACTTCATATTTGAAGATCACTTTGTTATATTTTATATCCAAACCGAAATCTATCAAATGTTTGTCATCAGGAGTGTAGTTGAACAGATTTTTTGAGGAAATATCATAAATATCATTCAGCCGTTTGTATTCCGTACCGCTTTCATATTCCACATCGAAAAGAGAGTTGAAATGACTTCCGGCAAGCACAAATTTGGAAAACAATCTGGGATTAAAAATATGGGTCCATTGGGTTGAGAAGGTTTCATTTCCCCATTCGATCAGCATATTAAATCCGAAATTAAATTCCAGCCGGTCTTTTCCAAAATAAGAACTCACCGATAGTTTATCTTTCTCCGTTACATCATAAGTGATCTTGGCATGTCCATCATAAAAATAATAATCAGGCAGATCAAATGCTTTTTTCAATAACTCTAAATAGGTTCTTCTGAAAGAAGCCATGTATGAACCTTTGTGATTTTTTCCAATCTTCCAGGGACCTTGTATAGTCGAATTGGCACTGATCAAACTTATCCGGGCAACCCCCTGATGATGTTTCCTGTTTCCGTCCAGGTTAGTAACATCCAGAACAGAAGACAAATGTCCTCCATACTTTGCGGGGAAACCGCCTTTCAGCAATTCCACACTTTCAACTGCATCCGTATTGAAAGTACTGAAAATACCTCCAAAATGGCTTGGATTATAAACATCGATCTCATCGAGAAGGATCTGGTTCTGATCGGGAGTTCCTCCCCGCACATAAAATCCGCTGGAAAAATCAGATAAAGAACTAACTCCCGGCAGGATTTGAATAGCCCTGAAGATATCGGAATCTGCAATTTGCGGAATATCGAGAATTTCTTCTGTGGACTGATAAGTTTTACTGACCTGGATCTCCCGTGTATTTATTTTCCGTTTATATCTTTCTTCAACAATATCTATACCCTCGATCTTGATCAAAGCCTTTTCCAATTCCACTTCGACAAATTTATCTTCATCCAGGTTCTCAATAAAAACAGATAATTTTTCAGGTTTGAAAGAAATGTGAGAGATCATTAGATCGATTTTCCCGGTAAGAGAAAAATTGATCACAAAATATCCTTCTTTATTGGTCAAAGAACCAATATCGGTTCCTCCGATACCAACAGATACATATTGAATCCGTTCACCATTTTCTATATTGGAAATAAATCCGCTGATGGTCGCTCCATATATCGTTTGGAGGAAGGATATGATCAAAATTATAAATACTATTTTTTTCATTGGAATCCTTTGCTAATCTCTTCGACTCGTAAGAGAAGCGATGAGTCGAAACTAAAAATTTAATTTATAGTCTCTCAACTCTTTTTGGGAATTTGATCTTCTCACACGGAAAATCACCCAAAACACAAAATAAGGCTATTTATCCATTTTCAATAGGAATTTACCATCGTTCGAAACAAATTTACCGACTCGGGAAACAGATTTACTAATTTTTCTTCAAAAACAAGTTTTGAGAAAAGACCAATCTTCGATTGGGACACATTCTT
>DRTC01000272.1 GCA_011372345.1 Candidatus Cloacimonadota bacterium | reverse complement strand
GTCTTTGCTTTTGATATAAATCTCGATAAGATATTTTTCCTTCATAAGAAAAAAAATCCTGAATTTAATGCGATTCCAAAATATCCACCGGTTCTGCGAGATATTTCCTTTATTATTCCAAATGAGTATAAACTTGCGGAAATAAAAGAAGAAATTTTCAAGGTTAACCGGAAATTGATAAAAAAAGTTATTGTCTTTGATGAATATACCGATAAAAGTATTAAAAACGGATATCGCAGTTTAACTTTTAATCTGATCTTAAGCTCCGACACAAAGACATTAACTGATGAATTTGTAAACGGACTGATACAAAAAATCATAAAAAAATTACAAACTCGATTCAATATCGAAATGAGGTGATCATGCAGGAAAAAAAGATTCTAAGTCTGGATGAGAAAATCCAGAAGCTTATAACCAGTTTCAATGAAATAAAAGAAAAATATGCTGTTTTATTAGAAGAAAAAAATGATCTCGATAAAACTAATACGGAATTTAAACAACTAAATTCTCATAATAAAGAGAAAATCGAAGAGATGGAAAAAATTATTAATCAGCAGAAAGATGAAATTGAATTTTTAAGAAATGAGAATAGAACTCTCCGCAAACAAGTTGAAAACTATGAGTGCAATACCAATGATGCTCTCTCAAAACTGGATGATGTTTTAGATCAAATCCAGGAATTATAAATAAAATCATAAAATTAAGATGAGATCGATTGAAGTCGAGATTTTAGGGAAAAAATATTACCTGAAAAGTGATAATCCTGACAAATTAAAGGAATATGTAAATTATCTCGTCTCTCAATTGGAGGAACTCGATAAAAAATATAATACTATTGATCAAAATAAATTATTTGTTCTTTATTCACTTAAAATGACGGAGATGTATTTTAATGAAATTGAGAAAAATAAGAGATTCGAAAATGAAAAAGAACAGATCGATAGTCTTTTAAATCAAATTACACTTGATTTAGGTAAATAGAAGCCTGCAGTATGCGTGATATTATCTTTGTTTCAGAACTAAATTATGATCGGAAGTCGAGCCATTTGTGGAGCATAAGCCGGACACGATCCGGATCTGTAAAGCAAACAAGGTAGATGTCCACTTTTATCGTGGTTCGTGAAAACAATAATACACGGTACTGCGGGTTTTTTAAAACGCAAAAGGAATAATAATGACGACATATATATTTATCGCCTTTATTGGCTTTGCAGTTGGGATTGTTTTAGCATTTCTTATCATAGCCCTAAAAAAAGCTACCGGGAACAGGAATATCCTGAAATCCAACGAACTGGCAAATAAAATCATAAATGATGCTAAACAGGAATCAGACACTCTGAAAAAAGAAGTTATTTTACAGGCAAAAGAAGAATGGTATAAAACTCAAAAAAAATACGAGAATGAAATCAATGATCGCAAAAAGGAACTTTATACCCTGGAAAAAGAATACAATGAGAGAGTTCACAGCCTTGATAAAAGATTAGCTGTTTTAGATAAGAAAGATAATAATCTGCAGGAAATCGAAAACAGGTTAAAGCAAAAGGAACAGAAATTAAAAACTGAAGAAGAAAAGCTGGAAAATTTGATAGAACAACAAAATTCCAAACTTTCTGAAATTGCCAGATTATCAAGAGACGAAGCGATCCAGATCTTGAAAAATAACCTGAAAAATAAAGCCCGGAATGAAGCTGCTAAAAAAGTCAGAATGATCGCAGACCAGGCAAAAGCTGATGCTAACCGGATTGTTGCCGGAATTCTGGCGACTGCGATCCAGAGAATGGTTGTTGATCATGTCTCTGAATCGATCGTTTCGGTTGTATCGCTTCCTGATGATGATATGAAAGGCAGGATTATCGGAAGAGAAGGAAGAAATATTCGAACATTTGAAAAAGCTTCCGGAATAGATATGATCATAGATGACACTCCGGAAGCAGTTGTTTTGTCCGGATTTGATCCTGTGCGGAGAGAAATTGCTCGATTGTCGTTGGAAAAATTGATCCTCGACGGCAGGATACATCCCGGCAGGATTGAACAGGTTATTGAAAAAACTGCTAAAGAAATGGAGCAAAATCTTGTTACTATCGGTGAAAACGCCTGCATGGAAATGAATATCCATAATATTTCAGCAAATATTGTAAAAATTATCGGACGACTGAAATATCGAACAAGTTATGGTCAAAATATATTACAACATTCGATCGAGACAGCTTGGCTTTGCGGAATTTTAGCAGCAGAATTGGGATTGGATCAGGAATTGGCACGCAGAGCAGGTTTCCTGCACGATATTGGAAAAGCGATTGATCACGAATATGATGGTTCTCATGCTGTCCTCGGAGCAAACATCGCCCGGAAAAATGGTGAGAGTAAGATTATTATTAACGCTATAGAATCACATCATGAGGAAGTGGAACCCATCAGTGTTTATGCGGTTCTAACTCAGGTGGCAGATGCGATTTCCGGAGCAAGACCCGGCGCCAGAAGAGAAATGCTGGAATCATACATGAAGCGTCTCGAAAAAATGGAAGACATTGCCAATTCTATCGAAGGTGTTAATAAATCGTTTGCCATTCAGGCGGGAAGAGAGCTTCGCATTATTGTAGATCCGGTTTCAATCGATGATAGTAAAACTGCGTATATTGCTTCCGATATAGCTGGAAAAATTGAGAAAGAGATGCAGTATCCGGGACAGGTTAAAGTGACTGTAATTCGAGAAACCAGACAATCGGCAATAGCAAAATAATGAATATTCTTTTCTTTGGAGATATTTTTGGAAAACCGGGAAGAATTGCTATTAATAGGACTCTCCCTGAAATGATCGAGGAATTTGATGCTGAAATTTGTATTGCCAATGGTGAAAATGTAGCAGCAGGAAAAGGAATTACCGAGAAAACAGCAGGACAACTATTCGATGCCGGAATCGATATTTTTACAAGTGGAAACCATATTTGGGATAAATTAGATTCCATTAATTATCTTGCAGAAGAAAAAAGAATTCTCAAACCTTTGAATTATCCTGAAATGTCGGTTGGGAACAGTTATTTTCTCAAAACAGGAGCAAACGGTCAGAAGCTGGCAATCGTTAGTTTGATCGGACAGGCTTTTCTCAGTATAGCAGATTCTCCATATTATGCTTTGAAAAAACTTTTGCCTGTTCTAAAGGAAAAAACAAATAAGATTCTAATTGATTTCCATGCAGAAGCAACGGCAGAAAAAAGAGCTCTCGGTTTCTGCTTTGATGGTCTGGTCAGCGCCTTTATCGGAACTCACACACATATCCAGACTGCAGATGAAGAAATTCTTCCACAGGGGACAGCGTACATAACCGATGTTGGGATGACGGGTCCGCATGATTCGGTGATCGGAGTAAAAAAAGAACTGATCCTGAAAAAGATCAGAACCGGGATGCCTGTTAAATACGAAGTTGCAGAATCAGGAATCCAGATCAATGCTGTATTCATCAAATTAGATGATGAAACCGGAAAAGCTCTAACCATCAAAAGAATTAAAAGGGATTTTAATGACTATTAAACAGACTGAAAAGATTACTGCAAAGCTTGCTGCAAAGCCTGTCATAAAACAGATTTATTCCAAATTGAAAAATGAGATCGAAAAGTATCAAATATCACCGAAACTTGCTATTTTGTTAGTTGGAGAAGATCCTGCAGCTCAATATTATGTAAATAATTTAGAAAAAAAAGGTAATAAAACAGGAATTCAAGTTGAAACCATATTTTTTCCCAGATATGTTTCTCAAATGGAGCTGCTGAATTCTCTCGAAAAGATCAATAATGATAATGAAATACATGGGATCATGATCCAGAAACCCTTACCGGAACATCTTGATGAATCGAAAATCAATATTAAAATAAATCCTGAAAAAGATGTCGATGCTTTTCATCCGTTCAATCTTGGTAATCTGCTTCTGGAAAATGAAGGTTTTATTCCCTGCACTCCGGCAGCGGTTGTCGAAATGTTAAGGTTTTATGGGATAGAAACTGCCGGGAAAAATGTCGTGATTCTCGGAAGAAGTAATATTGTTGGAAAACCTTTGGCAAACCTGTTACTGATGAAGAATAAAACAGGAAATGCAACGGTCACAGTTTGTCATAGCAAAACAATTGATTTGATTGATGTTACAAAAAGAGCAGATATTCTGATTGCTGCTATCGGAAAACCTCTATTTGTAAAACCGGAAATGATTCAAGAAAATTGTGTAATCATCGATGTCGGTGTAAACCAGATTTCCGATCCTGAAAAAGGAATAAAATATGTGGGAGATGTCGATTATGATGCTTGTTTTGATAAAGCATCTGCGATCACACCTGTTCCTGGAGGGATTGGTTCAATTACAACAGCGATGTTGCTGAAGAATGTGTTTTTGGCATATAAAAAAACAACTCAAATACGATAATTTTATTGACGAAAAAAGAGTTAAAAGTAT
>DRTC01000271.1 GCA_011372345.1 Candidatus Cloacimonadota bacterium | reverse complement strand
AGAAAGTGTATTCATAGGAGTCTTTAAAAGCCGGAAATGTTACATAACTGATTTGTAAACATAAAGGAGTTGTAAAATGAATATTCTTTGTTTAAATTGCGGGAGTTCTTCCGTTAAATATATTTTATATGAATGGTACAAACAACATACTTTAGCCAGAGGAATAGTGGAAAGGGTTGGTCTTCCTTTTTCAAAGATCGTTTACGAAGTTAAGGGAAAGGATAAAAAGGTAATTGCAAGTACTTGTCATGATCATTTTGAAGCCGTTAAATTAATAATGGATAAGATAGCCGATCCGGATATCGGGGTAATTAGCGATCTTTCCAAAATATCAGCAGTCGGACATCGAGTTGTTCACGGTGGTGAAAAGTTTACCGGTTCTGTTGTTATTAATAATGAAGTCTTAAAAAGTTTCAGAGAATTATCGGAACTTGCTCCGCTTCATAATCCGGAAAATATACTGGGAATTGAAGCAGCCCAGAAAATGATTCCTGATGCTCTCCAAGTTGCTGTTTTTGATACAGCCTGGCATCACACGATCCCCAAACATATTTATTTGTATGCTCTTCCTTATAAATGGTATGAGCAATACGGGATCAGGAAATACGGATTTCACGGCACTTCCCTGTTATATGTTTCCAGACGAGCGGCTGTTCTTTTGGGAAAAGATCCCTTTAAATGCAATTTGATCATCTGTCATATCGGCAATGGAGTGTCCTTGAACGCAGTAAAATATGGAACTTCTTATGATACGAGTATGGGTTTTACTCCTCTCGAAGGATTGATCATGGGTACCAGAGCCGGAGATCATGATGCTGCCATTGATCTATTTATGATGGAAAAAGAAAAACATTCGATCAGAGATATGAATTCGATCCTGAATCACAAATCAGGGATTTTGGGAATAACCGGTGATTATATGGATAGATATGATGTTGAAAAAGCAGCAGAAAATGGTAATGATAGAGCAAAACTGGCAATTTCAATGGAATGTTATCGTTTGAAAAAATATCTTGGTGCTTATGCTGCTGCTCTGGGAAAAGTCGATGCCATTGTTTTCACAGCAGGAGTTGGAGAGAAGAGCAGTATTATCAGAGCTAAAACCCTGGATGGTCTCGAATTCATGGGAATCAAATATGACCGGAAAAAGAACGAGTTAGCAAAAACAAGAAATGCTGAATGTGACATCACTGCAAAAGATTCAAAAGTTAGAATATTTGTGATCCCAACTGATGAAGAAAGAGTTTTTATCGAAGATGTAGTTGCTTTATATGAGGAGATGAAGGATAGTGAAAGCAGGTATGTTTATCGCTTCCAATCTGCTAATTACAGGAATCAAATTCGAGAGGTGGAATTTGAGAAAGAATGTAAAGAAAATCCTGAACTAAAAAAAGTAGTAGCAAAAATTCCCTGAAAATTAAGAAGTTTTGCGAAGATAGACTTAAACTTTAGAGAACTTATGTAAAAAAATCAATCAAAGGAGAACAAGATGAGAGCTCTCAAACTGTCTAAAAAGGACGAGAATAAGCTTTACGGAGTATTAAGCAAATTCGGGGAAGTATGGTCACCTGTTCCCAAGGGTTCTCGTTTTGTTTATGCAAAAATTGAAGATAAAAAAGATCTTATTTTGCGTAAAGAATGCGTTAGAACCATATTACCTGTTAAAAAATTTCTAATGCCACCGGATTTTAATATCCTAGATTTTACTCCTCAAAAATATTCCATACCGAATGAAGAAATTCCAACTACTGTGGTCGTTGGTGTTCCTGCTTGTGAAATACATGCTGTAAACATTTTAACAAAATTTTACACAACTGACTTTGTTGATAATTATTATATGAAAAGAAGGGAAAAATTGGTTATCATAGGTAAGTCCGGAATTCCCGATGAACATTGTTTCTGTCATAAAACAAATACCAGCATCGTAGAAGAAGGTTATGATCTTTTTTTATTTGATTTGGGTGATTATTATCTGGTCTGGGTCGGTTCGGAAATCGGAGATGATATCGTTCGTCTTGGTTCTGATATTTTTCAGGAAAATGTTCCCAAAGATGTTGCTCAAAAATTTGTAGAATTCAGGAAAAGGAAACAATCAAAATTTACTAATGATGTCGATCTGGAAGGAGTTACTGACCTTATGGAATTAATGTATGAAGCAGATTTCTGGGATGAATTAGGAGATAAATGTTTGTCCTGTGGTCAATGTACAATGGTTTGTCCAACCTGCACCTGCTTCAACATTATCGATGATCTGGAATTGAATAAAGAAGAAGGTCACAGGAGAAGATACTGGGATTCCTGCCAGTTTAAAGATTATTCCCTAGTTGCTGGAAGACATAATTTCAGGGAATCTAAAGCAGAAAGGCTAAAACTCTGGTACACACACAAATTAAAAGCATTTATCGGACATTTCGGTTCACCAAGTTGTGTTGGTTGTGGGAGATGCATTGTGACCTGTCCTGTCGATATAAATGTACCAAAGATAGTCGCTCAGTTGAAAAAAGGAGGGAAAAATGAAATATGAATATAAAAAAGAACCTGAATTATATACACCAATTTTAATGAGAATTATCAGCAAAAGAGATTTAACTCCTGATGTCAGGTTTTTCCAGGCTGTTCCCAAAGAAGAGTTTAAACATCTTGATCTTGATTATAATCCCGGTCAATTTATGATGTTATCTATTTATGGAACCGGGGAAGCTCCTTTTTCAATTTCTTCCTCACCAACTAGAAAAGGTATTTTTGAATTTGCCATCAGAAAAACAGGAAAGATCACAAATAAAATATTCGAACTCAAAGATGGTGATCAGGTTGGTCTGCGAGGTCCTTTTGGTAATGGATTTCCAATAAATAAAATGTTAGGAAAAGATATTATCATTGTTGCAGGTGGATTGGGTGCTGCTCCTTTGAGGTCATTATTGCTTTATATAATGGATAACCGCGAATTGTTTGGTAGGTTGATTTATTTATATGGAGCAAAAAATGTTGATGATATGCTTTATAAACCTGATTTCTTGGAAATGCTTGAGTCTGATCAGTTAGAATTACACCTAACAGTCGATAAGGGAAATGATGGTTTTGAAGATAAAATCGAAGAAGGAATGGTTACTCATCTTTTTAAATATATTGATAACATCGATCCCAAAAACACGATAGCATGTGTATGCGGACCTCCGGTAATGTACAAATATGTAGTTGCTGAAATTCTTAAATTTAATTTAGAAAAAGATAAGATTCTTTTAAATCTTGAAAGAAGAATGAAATGTGGAACTGGTAAATGTGGTCATTGTATTATAGATTATCGTTATACATGCATTGATGGTCCTGTTTTCACCTATTGGGATGTAATTCATATGCGAGAGCTGATTTAGGAGGAACAATGAAAAAGAAGCCAACATTAGGAATTTTCGGATTTACCGGATGTGCTGGATGTCAGCTTGCTCTTCTCGATTGTGAAGACCAACTTCTTGATTTATTCGCAGCAGCAGAGATAAAAGTGTTTTATGAAGCGATGAGCAATAATGAAGACCATGCTTCGGTTGATATTGCTTTAGTAGAAGGATCGATAAATACAGATAAACAAATAAAAGAATTAAAAGAAATAAGAGAAAAATCAAAATTGCTGGTTGCGTTTGGTTCTTGTGCACATCATGGGTGTGTTCAAGCGATGGCTCTTGGTGACGGACAATGGGAGAAAAGATTTAAAGGAGTATATGGGGACACGAAATTTACTGTTGCCATTCCAAGGGAAGCTCAACCAATCCATAAGTTCGTAAAAGTTGATACTTTTATTACAGGTTGTCCACCCAGTACAACTCAAATGCTTAGAGCATTGACTCAATTGCTTCATGGGAATCTTCCGACCTATACTAATTCTCCAGTATGTTTGGAATGTAAACTGAAAGAAAATGAATGTCTTTTACTCAAAGGGGAATTATGTTTGGGACCATTAACTATGGGAGGATGTACTGCTCCCTGTCCATCTCATAATACTCCATGTATTGGTTGCTGGGGAATTATCGAAGAAGCTAATCATACTTCAGAATTAAAGTTATTGAAAGAGAAAGGATTTAAAACTGAAGATATAATCAGGAGATTCAGAATGTTCGGGGGAAGTGATATCGTCGATAAAATTCAAAAATTGATGGAGGTGGAATAATGAAAAAGGTTATAGTTGACCATCTAGCAAGGGTTGAAGGAGATGGTGGAATATATGTTGAATTAGACGGAGAAGAACTAAAAAAAGTCGAAGTCAAAATTTTTGAAGGACCCCGTTTAATCGAAGCTCTTGCAATTGGAAAATTACCCGAAGAAGTTGTTTCATTCACTCCCAGAATTTGTGCAATATGTACAGTTTCCCATAAAAATGCTTCTATTCGAGCAATAGAGAAAGCACTAAATTTTCAAGAACAGGAAAAAACACATTATCTGCGGGAATTGATGCATTTAGGTGAAATAATCGAAAGTCATTCACTACATATTTTTGCACTTGCACTTCCTGATTACTTTGGCTATCCAAATGTAATTGCTATGGCAGATAAACATAAAGATATTGTTATAAAAGCTTTAACTCTGAAAAAATTTGGGAATAAGATTATGCAGGTTATCAATGGTAAGTTCATTCATGGTGAAAATGCAACTATTGGCGGTTTTGGTAAATTCCCGAGTAACGATGATCTCCTTGAAATAAAAAAGGAAGCAAAAGAATCTATACTCTTTATGTCAGTGGCAATGGACATTATTGGTGAATTAGAACTTCCAGATCATCTCGAAGAAGAGACGATTTTTGCATGTTGTAATCCTGAAAATAATAAATTCGGTTTTTGGGGAGATGAGATTATTTTCTCGAATGGAACTACAATTTCCTGCCGAAAATATAAAGAAAATTTAGTTGAGAGAGTTGTACCACATTCTTTTGCAAAAAGATCGCTATATAAAGATAAACCATTTACTGTTGGGGCATTAGCAAGATTGAACTGTATCGGAGACAGATTAAAAGGGAAAGCTGCAGAATATTTCAACAAGTATAAAAACGAAAGATGGTTGAAAAATCCCTTGTACAATAATCTAGCACAGGCAATTGAGATAATTTACTGTTTGGAACAAATTTTGAAACTTGTAGATATTTTATTAAAACTACCAAATCCTGAATTTGAAAAACCTAAGAAAACTAAAGGCAGAGGAGTTGGAACTGTAGAAGCTCCAAGAGGTCTGCTTGTACATGATTATTCTTTTAATAAAGGTTATGTAACTGAAGCAAATATTATCACCCCAACTGCATACAATCTTGATGATATTGAAAAATATATCGGAAATTCTGCTTTGAATTTGAATAAACAGGGATATAGTGAAGATAAGATAGCGTTTGAATTGGAAAAAATTGTACGAGCGTATGATCCTTGTATCAGTTGTGCTACTCATTTAGTTAATGTTGTTAAAAGGTGAATTCTACTTGAATTTGCTCTTATTCTTTGATTAAAAATGAATGAATTCGAATGACCAAATTTAATGGATTATTAGAAAACCATTTCCGAAATTATAAAAAAGATGAAATTGT
>DRTC01000270.1 GCA_011372345.1 Candidatus Cloacimonadota bacterium | reverse complement strand
TCGTTCTGAACAATGAACAAGAGATCATTCTTGAATATGACGACTGCTGTGAACAACTATTAACTCCTATGGTTGCAGATATAAATGGAGATAATGCTCCCGAAATTGTCAGTTTCGGAAGCGACAGGAATCTTCTTGCTCTAGATTCCTCAGGAGATCTACTGCCCGGTTATCCGCTTGAACTCGAGATGCACTCTATAGCTGAAATGGCTTGTGCTGATCTTGATCAGAATGGAACATCCGAAATTCTGATCGGTACTCTCGATGGTCTTTTATCTGCTTTCGATGAGAATGGTCAGAATATAAACGGTTTTCCCGTGCAATTATCTTCCGGGATCACTGCTGCTCCCATTATTCTCAATAATCTGAATATTGCACTGGGAACTGCAGATAATAAATTCTATTTACTTAACAATATAGGCGATATTCTTATTGATCTGGAGCTGGATAGTAAGATCGCTAATTCTCCCATCGCTGCTGATTTTGATAATGACGGAGTTCTGGAAATATCTTTTTCAACTATCACCGGAGAAATTTATTTGATAGAGCAGGATGGTTCAAATCTTGCCGGTTTCCCTATTTCCATCAATGAACATGTAATAAATCCGCCCCTCGCTGCTGATCTTAACAATGACGGTAACCTTAACCTGTTATTATTCACCGGCTTGAATAATTTCCATGCTTATCATAACGATGGCTCGGAAGTTGATTTTGCTCCGGTTCCTGTTTATTTGTGCGGTAATACTCCTGCTACCATTGGAGATATAGATTATGACGGAGATTTTGATATTATTGCAGGAGCATCGAACAGCGTTATTATCATCGACTCCAAACTTCCCAAAGGGGAGAAGATACCCTGGCATACTTATCGCGGAAATTACCGGAGAACAGGTTTTTACGGAGATAATATTCTAATTACGGAAGCGAAAGATCATGTAACCGAAATGCAGAAAATCCGGCTTTTCCAGAATTATCCTAATCCCTTTAATTCTTCAACTACAATTTCTTTTTCCTACCACAGAGACGCAGAGAACACAGAGATAAATATTTATAATGTTAAAGGGCAGAAAGTTAAAACTTTGTCCAATGATATTGTTGCAACAACACAGTTGATGCACTCCATAACCTGGGATGGAAAAGACGACTCGGGAAAGCCGGTTTCATCGGGAATATATCTCTATAAACTGAAGGTAGATGATAAAACGAGAGCAGTGAGGAGGTGCCTGCTATTGAAATAAACCCAATAATGCAGTAGCATAAATTCTAACTCACTAAATTTTACATTTCAATGCAATGATGCAATTCGATAACTTCTTATAGTTCGATATGTTGAACTGCATTGCAGTAGAAATTCATTTTAAAAAATATCTCTCTATTTCATTTTTTTATTTGAATATTTTCTCACATTTCTACTTCATGGATTGATTGACTCAACTATATGATATTCTCAGTATTCACTTTACTATTTTTGTATACTCTGAATTCAATGATATTTCCTTTCATATCGATCACAAACAGATAAAGGTCTTTATAATAAAAGGAACTGTTTTTTCTCATAAATTCGGTATAAGCCTTTTCTTTCCGTGTTTCCGATAATATTCGATAGCTCTCTCGACTATATCCTTTGCTTCTTCCGGAGTTCCTATTGTCTGTCCGGCTTTCGTGTAATTTTCAGAGTTGTTTCCGGTTTTAGATTTTTTCATTACTTTAGTTGAATTCAAAGTTGATGTATTATTGTTCATTTCAGAAAATAAAAGAGTTGAAAACAATATAAAGAGAATTAAAAATCCAATGAGCTTTTTCATAATTCCTCCAAAAAACTTTCGTGAAATATCAGAAATAATAATGTCCAATTAATTGAACGGTTTTGAACATTCCTGTACAATTCTGAACATTAAATCTCTTATTTATAACACATTATGTTAATCTGTCTGCAAATCATGTGCCAAAAATTTATAATTTAACTGCTTTCAAGCAAACATCATTTTTTAGAGATAATATGACTATAAATTTACTATAGAATTTATTTAGAAGAAAAAAAGACTCAACTCGGATTATTGACTTCAGTCTGAAAATGAGCTGAATGAATTCAAAATTGAGATGCTATCCCCTAAATTTTCTATGCACAGAAGTAAAAGGTTGATTTTCATTAGATATGGAAATTTTGACTTGTTCAAAATTGTTATTATTATGAAAATTATAAATTGAGGTATTAGACGGTTATCAAATTTATAAAAAAAATTTCTTTTAGAATAAAAAAAGCCAACATAAAGTTGACTTAATCTGTTATGCAGAAGGCGGGACTTGAACCCGCACACTCGTTAATTGAGCACAAGATCCTTAGTCTTGCGTGTCTGCCAATTCCACCACTTCTGCTAAAATTTATTCTCCCGCGGGTATTTCTACCGGTTGTTCTTCTGTTGGTAAAACAGGTACATCCTCTTCCAGAGGTTGTTCTGCTGCTTCTTTCTTAAGTTGATCAATTGCTTTGCTTGAAGGTTTCCTGACGCTTTTTAACTGGAATGCCATGAGAATACACATCAACATAAAAACAAATGCTAGAATTTTTGTCGCATTTTGCAGGAATTTCGGAGCTGCTTGTCCTCCCAGAACATTGGAAGCTGTTCCTCCGAGCATGCCATCGAGAGCTCCGCCTTTACTCGACTGCATCAAGATCACCAAGATCAACGCGATCGAGACCAATACATGTATGATCATTAAAACTGTGTACATTTTAACTCCTTAATTTCAGGATTGGACACATTTATTTAAGTGCTGTTTTAGTGTCAAATAGAAATTAGGGATTTTAAGAAAATCAAGCTAAACCAATTGCTTTCCTTAATTCCAGCATTTTTTTGGAAACGATATCATTTGCTCGTTCCGCACCTTTATCTAACACTTCATCGATGTAATCCTTGTTGTTGATGATTCTCGTATATTCATCCCGGATCGGAGTTAGAGTTTCGTTCATAATTTCAAAAAGATCCTGCTTTGCATGTCCCCAGCCCAATCCTCCGGCTTCATATCTCTTTCGCATTTCCTGCTGCTGTTCTTTGCCAGCAAAGAGTTTATACAAAGCAAAAATATTACATTCATCGGGATTTTTCGATTCTTCGATTGTTTGAGAATTGGTCACGATTTTCATGATCAGTTTTCTCAATTTTTTAGGAGGAAGAAATAGCGGAATCGTGTTATTATAACTTTTGCTCATCTTCCTGCCATCAAGTCCAATTACTGCACCTGTCTCTTCTCGAATTAACGCTTCCGGAATTTTCAGCAGTTCTTTCCCGTAATTATGATTGATGGTTTGAGCAATATCTATCGTCATTTCCAGATGCTGTTTCTGATCCTGTCCAACCGGAACAACATCGCTGTCGAATTGGAGGATATCAGCAGCCATCAAAGCCGGATATGTGAAAAGTCCCATGTTTACACCATCATCGGGATCTTTTCCTGCTTCCGTATTTTCCTGAACTTTGGCTTTGTAAGCGTGAGCGCGATTCAACAATCCTTTGGAAGTAAAAGCCATCAGAAGGATGGTTAATTCAAATGTTCCGCAAACTGCTGATTGTTTATATAGAATAGATTCATCGGGATTCAATCCCATTGCCAACCAGGTAGCAGCAACTTCATAAGTTAATTCCCGAATAACTTCCGGATTTCGCATCATATTCAAAGCGTGATAATCAGCAATAAAATAGCGAGTATCATATTTCTCTGCTAATTTTATGGCCGGAACATACATGCCAAAATAATTCCCGATGTGGGGAAGACCTGTTGGTTTTATACCGGTTAAGGCGATTTTTTTATTCATTAATTCTCCTTATATCTTTTCCCTTCCGAAGCTTTTTTTCACTTGTTCTTACATTAAGATACGGAAAGATGTGAATGTCCCGGAACTTTCCGAATCTTAATGATAAGAATTTCTTCATGAGGAGCTTCGGAAAGACAGCATCAGTTTTTCATAATTTTTCATAAATTATGTTACACTACCTCGCTCATGGATTTTCACGGATTCAATGGATTTTTTACAATATTTTCATAACTAAAAGATTCTCAAAGCAGAGCTATGAGTTACATTCTCCATTCTCCTTTTTCCCTTCATTTTATCAAGCCAATTTTTCTCAATCTCGATCTGATCGCACCCGGTTTGCGTTGGAAAAGTTTCGCTAATTCTCCGATATTTTGCTCTATTTGAAAACTTGTTTCGAGAAGATCATCATCCGTTTCCGTCCATTTTTCGTAGGCTTTGGGAAATTCTTCTCGAACTTTATTGAATGAAAAACTTTTTTCTTTTTCAGTTTTTCCTTCCGTTTTTTCCAACTTCAACTTATACTGCGTTTTCTCTTCTTTCTGCTTCTCCTTAATTTTGAATTCATGGCAATAATCCCTGATAATTTCCAAAAATGTATTTCCATATTTCTCGAATTTATTCTGTCCGACTCCATTGATCTTCATAAAATTGTATTCAGATTGCGGGAAGAAAGCAGCCATTTCGATCAGTGCTTTATCCTGAAATATGATGTAGGGAGGAAGACCGGAAGAACTGGCGATTTCTTTTCTTTTCTGACGAAGTTTCTCGAAAAGTTTGTGATCAAACTCAAAGTCAACTTCTTTGATTTTCTTGAATTTCACTTTCTCTTCGATCAATAAACCTTCGATTTTCTGCTTGCTTCTCAATACTTCCCAACCTTCGGGAGTGATTTTCAAACTGCCGAACTGATTATCTTTCCTGATTAAATTTTGTTGGATAAACTGGCGGGAAAGGTGAAACCACTGCTTTTTGGAAAGGTCGTTGCCGATATTATAAGTTGAAAGTTGCTCGTGTTTCTTTTCCAAAACCTTCTGATTTTTCGAACCTCTTAAAATATCGATGATATGACCTGCTCCGAAAAATTCTCCGGTTCGTTTCATGCAGGAGAGAAATTTTTGAGCATGAATTGTTATATCGATTAACTCTTTTGTTTCTTCTCCGCAATTATCACACATTCCGCAATTTTCAGTGGAAAAATCTTCTCCAAAATATTTTAAAAGTGGAACACGACGACAGATATTCGCTTCGCAGAAATTGACGAGAGCATCGAGATGCATAAAAGCGATTCGTTTTTCTTTCTCCTCTTTCTGATTGATGAAATACTTGATTTTGGCAATGTCTCCGTAACTGAAAAGGAGTAAACAAGAAGATTTCAGACCGTCCCGACCTGCTCTGCCGATTTCCTGGTAATAACTTTCAATATTTTTAGGCAGGTCGAAATGTACGACAAAGCGGATATTCGGCTTGTTGATTCCCATCCCAAAAGCGATAGTTGCGACGATTATTTGTACATCATCTTTGATGAAAAGTTCCTGATTTCTGCGTCGTTCTTCATCTTCGAGTCCGGCATGATAAGGTTTTACGGAAAATCCTTTTTCTTCTAAAATTTGATAAAGTTCATCAACTTGTCTGCGCGAAAAACAGTAAATAATTCCGGATTGGTCAGGAAATTTCTCTAAAAAATCGAGTGTCTGAATGACCGGTTCTGTTTTGGGAATTATCTGCAGGAATAAATTCTCGCGGTTAAAACTGGAGATGAATTTATTGGATTTTTCAAACTTCAGATTATCCATTATATCTTTTTGAACTCGCGGAGTTGCAGTTGCAGTCAAAGCCACACAAACTGCTTTGGGAAAGAGTTTCCGAACTTCGACCAACTGCCGATATTCAGGACGAAAATCGTGTCCCCATTCGGAAATGCAATGTGCTTCGTCGATGGTGATACAATCCACTTTAATTTTGGAAAATATAGTCAGGATTTTCTGTGTTAACATCGCTTCCGGAGCGAGATAAACCAGTTTTACCTGACTTTTGAGAATTAGATTTATATTGAAATTATATTCGCTGTAAGTTAGAGAACTATTCAGGAAAACTGCTCTGACACCCATTTCGTGCAGTTGTTCGACCTGATCTTTCATCAAAGAAATTAAAGGAGAAATAACGATCGTCAAACCTTCAAAGATAAGAGCCGGAAGTTGATAACACAGCGATTTCCCGCTTCCTGTCGGCATAATGATCAGAGTATCTTTTTTGGATAGAATGTTTTGGATAATATCTTGTTGTAAAAGACGAAATTCGTCAAAACCAAAAGTGTTTTTAAGAATGGATTTTAGTTCAAGCATTTTTTTATAAATCAACAATTGAAATAAAAGGGAATTGTAATGAAAAATCTTTCGGTTTAAGCGAACGAAGAAAGTAGAGAAAGTTTTCGTTATTATTTAAACCTTTTATACCCAAAGCTGATTCAATACCGAAAAATCCTTTTTTTTCCTTAAATACAAAAAAAAACAAAAAAGAAACAAAATAACCAGAGAACTAAAAGAAACAATACTATACCAAACCCAACAAATCAAAGTACTAAAACAAGAAATAAAACGACTAGAAAACAAAATAAAGGGGCATACTCAATGATCGCAGGAATCACATT
>DRTC01000269.1 GCA_011372345.1 Candidatus Cloacimonadota bacterium | reverse complement strand
GGCAAACAACTTTTCGAAAGCTTCATCTTTAATTTTTATGTTTGTGTATTTGTTTTCTAATTCGTGAACATCAAAAAGCCCACCGTTCAAATATGGAACTTTGCCGATCTCTTTAATAATTTCATCGTTTCGTTCTTTGGCACCCAAACCTTTATGAAAAAGAATTTTCAGGAAATCCTGATAGAAGCTATAGAACTCGTCTTCTCCACGAGTTACTTTGGTTTGTTTCAGCTTGTCTGCCAGATAGTTTTTGTTATCATCCAGAAAGCCTTTCTTTTGAATGAAGTAGATGAACATTAATCGGTTCAACATCAGGGAAGCATACCAATCTTTATCTATTTTTTCTGAAATGCCTTCGATAAATTCAAGGAAGGCAGAGTGATTTTTCTTGAATTCCTGATAGAATTTTTTGGTTACTTTCTCAGAGTTTTTATTAAAGTTTTCTTTTACTCTGCGCTTCACATCCACGATGCTGATATTTTCTTCATCATCCCACGAGAAGAATAAACCGCTGAGTTTCTGGTAAATCAATTCTGGTGCTTGATGAGAAAAGTATTTTGTCTCTCTGGTCAAGGTTGGCTTGCCTTCTTCCCGAATTGTGAGTTGCCAGATTTGTTCAGTATTTGCAGCATCACAAAATATGATAAGATGCTCCTGATGATGTTTGGAAATCTTATTTTCAATTTGTTTTCGAATACTGTAAACAGGGATTTTACCTATCGAATTCGGTAAACATTTCAGGATTACAAAACCTCTTTTCTCGGAAATTGCTTCGATGTTGTATGTTTCGTCCTTTATACTTATTTGTGTTTGTTTATCATTGTAATTATCCCAACCAAGTTCAATAAATAATTCTTTAAAGTTAAAGCTGTTTATCAATTTTCTAAAAGTTTCTTTTGTAATCTGCATTATTTCATCCTAATTCTTCCCAACTTCCGAATGTTTCGACTTGTCGAATCTTCGGAATGTTTGAATTTTTTCCCAAACAATCGGATGACCTGCGGACAATCCGATGTTTTCCCGCAACTTCCGAATGTGCGAAGCTCTTCGGAATGTTGAAATCGCAATAACATTCACCGTAATAAATAACATTCGGAAGATCAGCAAAGCTGAACATTCCGAAGTTATTCACTTTTTAACCCGAGTGAGCAAATAATTTGCGGTTCACCTGTTTTATGTTTCTGTTTCCCAATAATACAAAGCCTTTCTTCTTCTCGCAAGGAAACAATAAGTTCAGCTAATTCCGCATCTTCGATTCCTGCTTTTAATTGTCTGTTCAATGTCTCACGAGCAAATTCTTTGAGCGGATATTTGAAAATATCATCAATTGCATTTTTGAGTTCTGTGGTTACGAACAAAGGATATTGTTCGCAATATTGCGAAATCCTCATATACGTTCTGTATTTTGCACTATTCTTTCTTCCCAAAGTTCCACCGATTTCTTTTTCTAAAATTTGTGCAACTTGCACACCCTTCTTCACCAGTTCATGATGATTATCCAAACGTTGTAGAGCTTTTGTTCTGGGTTCACAGGCAGCAGCTTGTAATATGTTCATTTGAGATTGTGTTATGATATCACCATCTTTACTGATCCAGGAAAGAACGTCATTGTTCTCGGCAGTCTTTGTATAAACCAGCACACCTTCATTCTCAAAAGTTTTTGTTGAGTAAGAAACATCCGGCAATTCAGGAATTATTTTCTTTAATTTTGGGTTTTTCTCAATAGCATTTTTCCAGATTTGGTAGGCAAAAGATGCAAGGTCGATTTCGCTGTCTTCTTCATCTAAAATTCCTGATTTTTCATGATAAAGATTTTCCAGAATTGTATTATTCTGTTCTTCGAAAAATCTTTCATCTGAGCCAACAACTTCAGCATTTTCTTCCAAGCGGGTATCCAGTTTTTGACGTAAGCGGATAATGTTTTCTATTCCTTCTTCAGGAAAGAAGAAGTAGCTTAGAATTCTACTGGATTTCTGTCCTATTCTATCAACACGCCCAACTCTTTGAATCAAACGAATAAGAGCCCAAGGCAGATCGTAATTTAAGATTATGTGAGCATCCTGCAGATTTTGCCCTTCACTTAGAACATCGGTAGAGATAAGCACGCGAATTTCATCTTCGGAATTTTTGATGTTTGGTTTTTCATTGGAAATGGGACTGAATCGATGAGCAAATTCCGTAGGATTATTATTGCTGCCGGTTACACATTCAACATCATTAATATTGCGTTTTAACAGTTGTGAATATAGATAATTCGCTGTGTCCGCAAATTGTGTGAAAATTAGGATTTTTTCATGTGGATGTTCTTGAGTTATCAGTTTTTCCAAAGCATTTAATTGTCTGTCATTTTCAGGTTTCCAGTTTTCGGATAGTTTAATAATTTCCGTAAGAGCTTCGCAATCATCAAGAAGGTGTTTTTTGAATGATCTTTTGAATAATTCAGTTCGAATCCAACTGAATTTTTTCTTTTGTTTTGTAGCCAACTCATTGTATATCTTTTCAGATAGATCATTTAGCTTTGTTACATCAGTTGTAATTCTTAGAGTTTTTTCATTGCCTGTGTAATCATCCTCCCAATCCAGTTCATCAGTGAAATCATCCAAAACATTTGCTTCCTGAGAACCAATCGGAATCGGAAGATTATTTTCCACTGCATAAAAAAAAATGTAATTCCTGAGCATCATTCTATAAGCGGAAAGCAGAAAAGAAAATCCGCTGCTTTCGAGTCTTTTAAAAAGGTTCGTTCTACTGAAACCTATAAGTCTCTTTCCTGCTCTTGTTAGATTATCGATAATGAATAATTCATCATTTGTCGGCTTTTCTGTTGGATCATCTTTTATGTAATTACCAATTCCGTATCTTGCCAGTTTCATATTATTTACTGCATCTACAACATTTTCGGAGTATAACTTTGCATATTGGTCATTTGGATCGTGAACCGACATTTCATAATTTATTCGTTTGGGAATTCTATCTGGAAAATATGATCTGTTACCATTTGAGAAAAGCAGATACTTTCTTTGATTTTTTTCATCTGTTTTTGCATAATTTTGTTTAATAAAGCTTCTGGTTCTGCGCACCAGAAATAATCTCATCAACTCTCGCCAATCATCAATATCTTCACTTTTTTCAAAAGCTGGAAGCGACCTATAATGATGCGGAAAACGAGATTCGAATTCTATTTTTCCTCCGATACTTTCAATATAGTTTTCTGGAGAAATTCCAAGATCATCATCTACGGAAATAAATAATCGTAGTTGATTAGAAAGGTCTTGGAATGTTTTATTATAAGGGGTAGCAGAAAGCATAATAACTTTACTGTCATTCAAATGCAAATATTCTTGAACAGCTCGGAATCTTTTACTTTCACGATTTCTGAGGTTATGGCTTTCATCAATAAT
>DRTC01000268.1 GCA_011372345.1 Candidatus Cloacimonadota bacterium | reverse complement strand
TCATTATCTAACGGAAAAAAATCCGGTTTTTGGTTTGCACAGATTACTTACAGATTTCCCTGAAATTTTTGGAATTTCTGAAACTTCAAATGAAAATATTTTGATCGAACTTGCCATTAATTCTCTTCTAAATCAAAATCCGGCATTTGCTAATTACAAAGATTTTTTTGATAATTCAGAATTAATAGCAAGTCCTATTTATGAGCAAATCATTGATTATTTGATCTTGTTTTTTGAGAAGAAACCCTTTTTTGGAGATGAAAACCTGAACCTGTTCATCCTTCTCCAGAAACCGATGGAGGAATCTCCAAACTCTATTCAAGGACAATTAGAATACATCAAAAATAACTGGAGTTCTATTCTGGGAGATGAATTGCTGGATTTGTTGAAAGGTTTGGATCTGCTTAAAGAAGAACAGAAATTAGGTTTACCCGGACCGGGACCAAGTTCTGTTTATGAATTCGGAAGTGAGGAAGAATACGAGAAATTTACGCAGGATAAAGATTGGATGCCGAATCTGGTATTGATCGCTAAAAACACTTTTGTGTGGTTGGATCAATTGAGTAAGAAATACGGAAAAAGTATTTCAAAGTTGGATGAAATTCCTGATGAAGAATTGGAACTGCTTTCACAAAGGGGATTTACCGGTTTATGGCTGATCGGTTTGTGGGAACGAAGTCCGGCTTCCCAAAAGATAAAACATATCTCCGGGAATTTTGATGCAATTTCTTCTGCTTATTCCATCAAAAATTATAATGTTGCTGGAAATCTGGGCGGAGAGGAAGCATTGGAAAACCTTAAACGAAAAGCCTGGAAATTCAATATCAGGATCGGTTGTGACATGGTTCCGAATCATACGGGAATCGATTCTGACTGGATATTCGAGCATCCGGAATGGTTTATCCAACTCGAACATGCACCCTTTCCTGCTTATTCTTATAAGGGAGAAAATCTGTCGTCTCATCCCGATTATATTGTTCAAATCGAAGATCATTATTACGATAAAACCGATGCTGCAGTTGTTTTCAAACTCTATAATAAAATTAACAATCAAACGAAGTTTGTTTATCACGGCAATGACGGCACCAGTTTTCCGTGGAATGATACTGCACAATTAAATTACCTGCTGCCGGAAGTTCGGGAAGCGGTTAGCGAGCAGATAATCCGGATTGCTGAACAATTCCCTATCATCCGCTTCGATGCTGCGATGACTCTCGCTAAAAAGCATTTTCAGAGATTGTGGTTCCCACAGCCCGGAACCGGTGGAGACATTCCAACGAGAGCGGAATTCGGATTAACTAAACAGGATTTCGATAAAGTTTTTCCCAACGAATTCTGGCGGGAAGTAGTGGATCGAATTTCCGTTGAAGCACCGCATACTTTACTTCTCGCAGAAGCCTTCTGGATGATGGAAGGATTTTTCGTGCGCACACTCGGAATGCATCGCGTTTATAACAGTGCATTTATGAATATGCTCAAGAACGAGGAAAACACAAAATATCGCAGATCTATCTTCAATGTCTTGGAATTCAACCCGGAAATCCTGAAACGATTCGTCAATTTTATGAGCAATCCTGATGAGGAAACTGCCATCTCTCAATTTGGTAAAGATGATAAATATTTCGGGATCTGCATCCTGATGGCAACAATGCCCGGACTTCCCATGTTCGCCCACGGTCAGATCGAAGGTTTTTCAGAAAAATACGGGATGGAATATGCGCGTGCCAAATGGAGCGAAACTGAAGATAAGAATTTGGTGCAAAGGCACGAAAGGGAGATTTTCCCGCTTCTGAAGAAGAGATATTTGTTTGCGGAAGTTCGAAATTTCCTTCTTTTTGATTTCCTGACCGAGTCAGGAACTACCAATGAAAATGTATTTGCTTTTTCCAATGCAAATAATGGAGAAAAATCTCTGGTCGTTTATAACAACAAATACGAGCACACTTCCGGATGGATCAATTGGGCTTCCTTTGCGGAAAATGGAAAATGGGATCGAAAAAATATTGGAGATGCTTTTCATCTGCATAATGACGAGAGTTTTTATCTGATCTTCCGTAATTTTATCGATGGTTTGGAATACATACGCAACTCCAGGGAAATTTATGAGAAAGGTTTATTCCAGGATTTAGGTGCTTTTAAGTATAATGTTTATCTCGATTTTTATGAAGTGGAAGATGATGAGGAAAAGAAATTCCGGAAACTGGCTGCTTATCTGCAGGGTGGAGGAGTTCCGAACATTAATCATGCTTTAAAGAAAGTAAGTTTACTTTCTGTCCTCGAACCATTTACAAAAGTTTTTTCCCCGCAAAATATGCGAAAGATCAATACACTTCGTAAAATCCGTTCCAAAGAATATGAACTATTCCTCTTTGAATATTTCAAACCTGATCTGCTGGATTTCATCATAAAACTGAACGATTATACCGGAAATAAAGGTAATGTAGAAGAATTGGTCAGTGAGATCCTGCTCGATCTCGATCTGCTCTTGAATGATAAGATTCGGTATGAGATCATGGATTTTGAGAAAGAAGAATTTTATGATTATCTCGTAATTTCCTGGTTGCTAACGCATAAATTCGGGAAACTGATAACACCTGAAAATCCGGAAATAATCAGTTCCAACTGGCTCGAAGAATTAATGCTTGGAGATGAGATCAAAAGATCCATCCGGGAACTGATCGCAGTTAATGATGAGCATTTTCTTGGACTTTTAAAGATTTCGATCAAATACAGCAATCTCTGGAAAGGTCTGAAGAAAAAAGATTTTGCCAAAAATGTCTCTCGACTTTTTGCAGATAAAGATATTCAGAAAACTCTTAATTTCAACAAATTCGATGAAAAACTCTGGTTCTCGAAAGAAGGATTCGATGATTTTGTG
>DRTC01000267.1 GCA_011372345.1 Candidatus Cloacimonadota bacterium | reverse complement strand
TAAGGAAATATTAAGTTTGGTGATGAGCAACGGCAGGATCGGTGCTAAAAATGAAGTATAAACATCATGCAGCAAGTGAGAAAAGGAAATTATCAGGACATTTCCGGATTGAAATTTTTTTTTTTTCATTTTTTCCTAAAACCTATTCATGATCTTCCAAATAAGCAGCGAAGAAATTATTATTAGTAAATTTAATATAATTGTGAGATTCCAGCCGAAAAAAACGATCATCATCGGAAGCAAAGGAATTTTGATAGCGCGTGTGTATAAAAAGACAGCAGATAAACCTTTACTCATCCCTTTTTTCTGCAGTTCGCTGATCAGTGAATACCAGACATAAGGAGGTCCGTGTGAGATAATTCCGCCTGTTGTGGCAATCAACCATCCTTTCAATCCGGCATTTTTGCTCAATTGTTTCGTTATTTTTTTTGGATTAAGAAAATAATTTATGATTGCAGTTAAAACAACAACTGCGACTAATATTAAAATAACTGAAGAAAATATCCGTCCGGATATTTTCACAGATTGATAAAAACCTTGGGGAGCAACAAAAAAAAGTAGCAGATAAACAAAGAGAACTGTGATTAAAAAATATAATCCTGAAATTTTGTTTCTTTCTTTTTTCATGAAATTACTCCAATGATTACAGAACCGATACCTGCAATTAGAATAGAAAAAATGAAACTTAAAAAATTACGGGTGAAAGCAAATTTCTTTCCCAACATAGAGATTTCATAAGGAAGCTGAACAATTCCTACAGTTACCCAGCAAATTAGAAAAGCAATGATCGCATATAGACTAACTCCATCTGCGAGAAGTTGTTCACCAATGATATAGCTATTGATGGGATTACCAGCAGTAATACTACCGACTACAGAACCGATAAGAGTATCAAATATAACATTCCCGCTGAAAATTTTATGGATGGTCTCCACAGATACAAAAGTTTTAAACAATCCCAAGCATAAAATTATTCCGATCAATATAGGTAATGTCATAGCAACACCTTTTGCTGTTTGAAATAAGGTCGTAACGAAATTTTTCTTTTTCATCTCTCTTTCACTTCAAAAATATTACCTGAACCGTCTTTAATAAAAACAATATCATAATTTTTTCGGGGGATTATCAAGCAAGAATAATTATCTTTTTTTGCTTTTTCGATTAATTTTTTGCGAGAAAGAACACTTATACAAAGATGATCATAACTTGCAGAACCGGGATTTTGAGTAATGAACAATTCTAAAATCAAGTCATCTTTCTGCATCATATAAACATCGGTTTCCTTGTTAATTTTGAAAATCTCGTTAGATAATTCTTTGTCTAATTTAAACTGTTTTATGATCTCCATTCCGAGGATATCTTGATAGAAATTCTCGATTTCAGAGACTTCGTTGATTACTATTCCAATGTGATTCAGCATTTTAATTCCTTTTTATAATTCAGTGGTACACGAGTCCTCTCGTGTATTACCGTCAGGGACTGACGGGCTACTGACATTTCTCCCTTTCAGGACAATATCATTTTCCCGAACTCCAATATTTCTCGCAATAACCGGACATTTCGCTTTCAAAAGGAAAAAGACGGACCTTTCTACTCCAGATAATCCTTCGTAATTTCCCTGTCCTTTACTAATGATCAAATCAGCGTCATTAAATTTTTGGATGAATTCCTGATTACAAAGTTCGAGAATAGTTCCTGGAGCAGTTGTTCCCGAAGAAATTATTGTTGCTACTTTATCGATTCCAATCCGTCTCGCTTCTTTGATGGTTATATCGTTTATTATAGGAATTTCCCGAACTACAAAAGTTACCGGTTTTCCCAATTCCTCGATGAGGATTTTATCAAAAACTGCTTCTCCAGCATTATCTCCAATATAAAGAATTTCTTTTGCTTTATATAATTCCTGCTTAAAATATTCGTAATCAAGAACAGCAAATTCCTGATGCAGGATTTTCTCAATTTCTTCGACCAGATCAAATTCCCTATTCACACCCAGATCGATCACATTTCCGGCAACAGCAAGTCGGATCGCAGTTAATAATCTATCGTCTGATCTTTTCACTATTTTTTTCAGTTCAGGATAAAGTTGTAAAGCATGAGCGATATTTTTTTCTTTTATCGCTTTGTAGGGATCATTATTTCCAGTAATTTCGCTGATCTTTCGATAAATTATCGCTCCGGTTTCAGGAGGAGTATTTTCCATCGGAATTTCTTTGATCATTGCTCCCACTTCATCTAACAATTCTTTTATTTTTGTTTCATCGTTGGTAGCAATGCGTCCTGCCCTTAAAGCCTGATTCAGAAAACAAGGCAGACAATCAAGATAAGTTTTCATCAATTTCTCCTATTTACCTTGAAAAAGCTTATAAGTATTTCTCATCTTGCTAAACTTTTTCAATGGTTTCCAACATCTCGTATTCAACCGTTGAAAAGGTTCATCTGTAAGAATTCCTCTGTCGGCAAACCGTTTTCAAGGTTATTTCGTTACACTACCGGAAGATCCTTTTTTCACCATATTTCAGGAAATCTCGGGTGCCGCCGTCATTCCTGATAATTTCCAAAATGCGATCATCAAATTTCCGGAAAGTAGAACCAAAGATCATTTTAATATTTCTATATTGGAAAATTTCTGTAGTCATAATCGAGGAAGGTCCGAGCATAAAAATTTCGCAATTTTGTTGAGTATTATTTACAATATCCAAAAAAGTTAAATTAAAAATTGAGGTAGCTGTTAAAATTACTGCATCTGCTTTTTGCAGATGTTGTTTTTGTTCGGAATTTGAAGTGATAGACGAATCCGATTTTCTATGATCGAAAACAGTGAGAGAAATATTTTTTTCCTGGAATTTCTTAACAATCGGTTTAAACAGACCGATCATAACGATTTGTTTGTATTTTCTAAAATCGATCTTCTCGAAAATATCTCCATTCTCATTATAATTTTCATGATAATTCAAGAAAGCAGTGAAATATGCATTTAAAACAATTCGATGCGAAAAGTTATGCAGATCGATATTTACATATTTATCGATTTGAGGATCTATCTTATTTCCCAGATTGGCACAAACTCCAATATTGCCGTTGGTCAACAAAACCGCTGTATATTTAATTCCGGCAACTATTTTTTTGATATTACCGGTTTTGAAACCATACTTTTTCAATAACAGTTCCAAAGGTTCAGTCATATTTTTCTGATCATAATATCTATCTTTTAC
>DRTC01000266.1 GCA_011372345.1 Candidatus Cloacimonadota bacterium | reverse complement strand
CGACAAGTCCTTCTCAAGGCGATATTATGCAATCGAGATGGGGAAATCATGGTGATGCTCCTGCCATTGTTCTTTATCCGAATTCTGTCTTGGAAAATTATGAATTAACGATCAGAGCATTTAACCTGGCGGAAAAATATCGAACATGTGTGATTCTGCTGTCAGATGAAGTTCTGGGACACATGCGGGAGATGGTCGAACTTCCAAACCTGAAAAAAGTCAGAATTATCAATAGAGTAAAACCGACAGTTCCGCCGGAATGGTATAGACATTATGCTGAAAATCCCAAATACATTTCTCCGGTTGCCAGTTTTGGGGAAGGTTATCGTTTTCATGTTACCGGGCTTGCTCATGATTCCATGGGATTTCCTACCAATAAAGCGGAAGAGATTTCTGTTTTAATGAAGAGGTTAAGGAAAAAAGTTACGCATCATTTAAATGACCTGGTGCAGGTTGAAAGTTTTCATATGGAAGATGCTACAAGTGCCATCTTTGCTGCCGGGATTACATCGAGAGCAGCAAAAGCAGCTGTAAAAATAGCACGAAAATCCGGTAAAAGGCTTGGACTCCTTCGTCCTCTGACTATCTGGCCCTTCCCTGATGAAGCTGTGAAGAAACAGTTAAGTAATAAGAAGGCGATAATTGTTCCGGAAATGAATCAAGGACAACTATCAAAAGAACTCAAAAGAGTTATGGGCGGAGTCTGGAATATAGATATCAGGAAATCCAAAAAAATTATTGAAGTTCAAAAAAATAACGGAGAGTTAATTACACCGGAAGATATTTTAAGAGCAATGAAGGGGGTGCGATAAAATGCCGAAAATACCTCAAAAAGTAGTCCATAAATATTTAAGACATAGAAAACAATTTCCCCATGTCTGGTGTCCGGGTTGCAGTAATGGAATTGTGTTAGGAACAATTATCCGGGCAATAGATGAATTGAACTATAAAAGAGATGATATTGCTATGGTTTCCGGGATCGGATGTTCAAGTCGCATGCCGGTTTATGTCGATTTTAATACCTTGCACACTTTACACGGCAGAGCTCTGGCTTATGCGACCGGAATTAAAATGTTCAAACCGGAAATGAAAGTGATCGTCATCACCGGTGATGGAGATGCAACTGCTATCGGTGGAAATCATTTTATTCATGCTGCTCGTCGTAATATAGATCTGACGGCAATCCTGATCAATAATAATATTTACGGAATGACAGGAGGACAATATTCTCCTACAACTCCGAAAGGCGACCTATCAACCACGACTCCTTATGGGAATATCGATCCTGTATTTGATATTTGTGAGCTCGCTCTCGGTGCAGGAGCAAGTTTTGTTGCCAGAACGACTGCCTATCATGTGATCGAAGCACAATCATTCATTAAACAAGCTCTCGAACATAAAGGTTTTTCTCTGGTTGAAATTATGAGTGCCTGCCCGGTTATTTACGGAAGATTGAATAAAAAAGGTGATGCTCCCACCATGATGACAGAAATGAAAGAAAATGCCTTAACTTTTGAAGCCTTCGAAAAGTTATCCCCAGAAAATCAGAAGGGAAAATATAAAAGAGGAATTTTCCGGAAGGAAATAAAACCGGAATATGCGGAAGAATATGACAAACTGATCGCTGCTTTACAAGAAAGTAATGTAAAAAAATCATAAATCAGATATTACGATGTTTCTATAATGGCGAACTATCTTTCCAAAGCTTCCCACAAAGGAATACTTACATTTAAGATTCGGAAAGTTTTTATCTCATTCGTAACCTTCCGAATCTTAATATAAGAAAAAGTGAAAGAAAGCTTCGGAAGGGAACTGCTTTACAGGAAGAAAAGGATAAAAAAATGAAAAACAATAATGAGTTCAAAAAAGAGTTAAGGTTGAGCGGCAGCGGTGGACAAGGATTGATAACTGCCGGAATTATTCTTGCTCAAGCTGCGATCAGGGACAAATATATTGTTACTCAAACCCAGACTTACGGACCGGAATCCCGCGGCGGAGCGAGTAGAGCAGATGTTATCATCGGTAATACGGAGTTCTATTTCCCGGAAGCAACTCGCTTTGATATTCTGATGACTCTCACCCAGGAAGCTTATGACAAATATTCCGAAAATTTAAAAGATAACGGTATCCTCATCGCAGATACTACTTTTGTAAAAAATATAACTTTACTGGATTCGGAAATATATGAACTTCCTTTCACGGAAATCGCTTTGGAAAAATTAAAAACCGAACTTCCCACAAATATTTTAGCAATTTCTTTCCTGATCAGGAAAACAAAAGTCGTATCCGAATCATCTTTAAAAAAAGCTATTACGGAATCAATGAAACCACAATACCTTGATTTAAACCTGAAAGCAATGAAATTGGGCTTCAAATTAGCAGATGAATATGTTTCTGAAGAATAAGGTTCAGGATTCAAAGGTTCAGGGTTCAAAGGTTCAGGGTTCAAAGGTTCAAGGTTCAGGGTTCAAGAAAGGAATGAAAGACACCAGCATTGAATGAAAAGAAAAATGTTAAAAGTAATTTCTAATAAAAGTTTAAAGTTAATAATCATTGATAATTATGTTAAATAATATTTATGTTAAATAAGATCAATCATATCGGGATTGCAGTAAAAAATATGGATACTGCCATCGATTTTTATGAAAAATTAGGACTAAAAGTTGAAGCAACTGAAATTGTGGAATCTCAAAAAGTAAGAGTTGCATTTATTCCAATTGGAGAAATCAGGATAGAACTGCTGGAAGCAACATCAGAAGAAAGCCCTATTGCAAAATTCATCGAGAAAAAAGGTGAGGGAATTCATCATCTTGCTTTTAATACAAATGAACTTATCCCGGCTTTGGAAACAGTCGAATCACACAAAATTCAATTAATTGATAAAAAACCAAGAAAAGGTGCACACAACTCAGAGATAGCTTTCCTGCATCCGAAATCTACCAATGGTGTTCTGGTGGAATTGTGCGAAGAGAAGAAGAAATAATTATAATTATCTGTAAAACTTCAAGTTCAATAATCTATATAAAAATGGTATGAATTTCAAAAGAAAAATAAAAAATTAAATAATTTGACAAAGATATTTCCAAAAAAAACATCGCACCCAAAAAAATGAAAGCTCTTAAAAAATCCGACTTGCTTTTGATTCGGGAAAGAGGCTGATTTGAAGATTATAAACTGGCTTGAAACCGGTGCGATAGACGATTTTCTTTTTTATGACAGAGAATTAAACTACTCAAAAGACAAATATATCTAACTAATCGTGAATCCAATAAAACAAAAATTTATAAGTTTTTTAGTAGTTTACATTTTATGAGTGGACTACTTTTTTTATTTGATATATCGCCTTTCCGAAGCTTCCCGCAAAGGAACTCATACATTTTGAGATTCGGAAAGTTTCAGATCATTCATAACCTTCCGAATCTTAATATAAGAAAATGTGGAAGAAAACTTCGGAAGGATTAAACAGGAGACTTTATGAAATACTGGGGAAAGCCATTCGGTAAAGAATTACCGAAAACTCCTACAGGTGAGATCCATATATTAAAAGAAAGATGCAAAGGTTGCGGTTTCTGTGTTGAATATTGTCCGAAAGATGTTCTTGAATTGTCTGATGAGTATAATTCCAAAGGTTATCATCCACCTCAAGCAATAAACAAAGATAACTGTGTGAATTGTGGTCTCTGTGGGATGATTTGCCCTGAATTTGCCATCTGGACAACTTTGAAAGAGGAGGCAGTTCATGAAAACTAACACTCCAGCGATTTTAACCGGAACTCATACTCTCAGTGGTAATGAAGCCTGCATAGAAGGTGCTTTTGCTGCCGGTTGTCGTTTTCTGGCTGCTTACCCGATCATGCCGGCTTTAGAAACAATCGACAGATATTTGCAGAGAAGTTCCGAGGTCGATGCGACCTTTATTCAAATGGAAGATGAAATCTCTGCTTTGGCTGCTGTTATCGGTGCATCCTGGACAGGAAAAAAGTCGATGACCATAACCTCGGGTCCGGGGCTTTCCAATATGATGGAACATCTCGGACTTTCGGTGATGCTGGAAACTCCTTGTGTGATCATCGATGTTCAACGAGCCGGACCTTCTATCGGTATTCCAAATCGTCCGGGACAAGGCGATGTAATGCAGGCAAGGTGGGGTTCTCATGGAGATTATGAATTAATTGTTCTTTCTCCAAGTTCTCCGCAGGAAATGTTCGATTTTACGATCAAAGCGTTTAATTTTTCCGAAAAATATAGATCACCTGTTCTTATTATGGCGGATGAATATGTCGCTCATCAGAAAGGTGAAGTAAAAATTCAACCTGCTAATAAAATTAAGATCGAACCGAGAAAATATTTTAAAGGAGAAAAAGATAAATACCTTCCTTTTAAAAGAGATAAAAATTTTGTGCCGCGCATGGTCGATATCGGAGAAAATTATAAATTTCATGTAACCGGTCTAACCCATGATGATAGAGGTTATCCGGTAATGACCGAGAAATGCCAGGAATACAATGTTCATCCTCTATTATGGAAAATTTTGAATGATAGAGATGAGATTGCGGAATTT
>DRTC01000265.1 GCA_011372345.1 Candidatus Cloacimonadota bacterium | reverse complement strand
TTTTTGAGCAATTTCAATATTTTGTGATAAAGAAAATAGATTGAGCGAGAAGATCAGGATAAAAAGGAAAATTATAAATTTTTTCATTGTTCCTCCAATAAAATTTTTTGAACACAATCAATAAATTTTATTTACTCAATTTATAGTCAAATGATTTTTTTAAAAACTTGACATCTAAATTCCTGATTTTTTTTTTTGGAATGTAAAAAAAAAGTGCTTAAATAAGTGGGGTCAAACAAAAAAACACTGGATAAAACAGTGTAAGGAGGACCAAATGAAAAAAGCCAAAGCAACCATCGCCATTATGTTAATTTTAATGGTAACATTATTAATGGCAACATTTCTTTTTGCAGAACAAAAAGTTCTTATAAAAGAAGAAATCGTAAAACTTAAGGAATTTGAGGTGTTTAGATCGAGCTATGAAAATACTCAATCACTCAAATTTCCAACAATGAAAAATCCTTTTCAATTGAATGTATCATCTTCTCATCCAAAACCTGATTATGTGAAAAGTCAGATTCCATCTCATTCGAGAGACGAAATCGAAATTTTTATCGATGGAGAAGAATCAACGACGATGACGCAGGGAGATGATTTTGTTATTACTGTTTATTTTTCAGACGGAAGCAGTGATGCAATTATACAAAACTGGATTGATATGAATGGAAACGGAACTTGGGAAGAAGATGTCGATTTCAATATCGAAGATGAAACTGAAATTGCTGATAACGATATTGATGATGAAGATCCGACGGATGGAGTTTATCAATTTACTGTCTATGCAGAGGATGATGGTCCAAATAATGTTGGAAATATCGGTCTGCTTCTTGTTGCTATCGATTCCGGCGGAACAGATGTCGCTTATCTCTTTATCGAAGCTCTTATAAGTGATTATTCAGTTTCCGGTGATATAACTCCGGCAATTGCAAACCTGATAGTCGGGGTTATTCCGGTTGACGAGGATGTTCCCTGGATGGTTATGACCGACGATACCGGTCATTATCAGAATTATGTTCCTGAAGTCGGAACTTATATTGTGATGACATTTGATCCCTTAGGATTAACCGGTGGAATGTTCCCGGATATTGTCTATTTTGATGTTTATATCGATGGTCATTTAACAGGTTATGATTTTGAGTATATTGCTCCAACATCTTTTTTTGAAGGAACAGTTCTTGATGAAAATGATGATCCTCTTGCATATACTGAAATCAGAGCAAATCCTGAAGAGGGTGGAATGCAGGTCTGGACTGAAACAGATGAAGATGGGAATTATACTCTCGGAGTCATGGAAGGTTTCTGGGATGTCAGTTTAAATAATGATGAAATTATTCCTGATTATCTCGTCCCTCATGAAGTAGAATTATTTGTTGCTGAAGGAGAAACAGAAACTGTTGATTTTATTGCTTTTACAACAGATGCCACGATTACCGGAACTGTTTATCTCGATGACATTCCTGTTTCAGGAGTTCAGATCAGTTGTTGGAGTCCGTTGGGATGGACAGAAACTGAAAGCGAGTTAGATGGGAATTATACTCTTTTTGTAGCCAGCGAAGCTGATCAACTTGAAGGTTATCATATCGAGATCTGGGATCTACCTTTGGGAACTTATGTCGATGAACAGTATCATAACATTAATTCCGGTTCGACCAATATTGATTTTCATCTTCATACTGCCACCGGCGGAATCGAAGGTTATCTTTATGATTCCGCAACCGAAGAACCTTTGAATGAAGGTTGGATTTCAGCTACTCAGGATTTTGAAATATGGTTTAATACAGGAGTTTGGGAAGACGGATATTTCAATTTGCCATTACCGAACGGAACTTATTTTATTTATGCAAATTCCGATGATTACTACCAGGAAGAAATTTCAGATGTAGTAGTTCAAGACGAATTTGTTTACCTGGAATTTTACCTGGATCCGGTTTCTTTTGATGGAGCTCTTTGGGGATATGTTTATGAAGAAGGAACAGAAATTCCCATCGAAGATGCAGAAGTTTGGGCTAATACGGAAGGATATTGGAACAATGCTTTCACAGATGAAAGTGGATTTTATTACATCGATCTACCGAACGGAAATTATTGGGTCGATGTCTGGAGAGAAGGTTATTTTGGTTATCATTTAGAGGAAATAGTCATTAATAACGATGAAATCCAGCAGGATTTTTATTTAACACCCATGATTTTCAACGGTTCATTATCCGGTTATGTTTACGAAGAAGGAACGAGTGATCCGATCGAAGAAGTAGATATCTGGGTCAGTAGTGATATTTTCTGGACTGGAACATTCACAGATCCAGATGGATTTTATGAGGTTGATCTCATCAATGGAATTTACTGGCTGGATGCCTGGAAAGAGGGATATGAACCTTTTCATATCGAAGGTATCGAAATAAATGATGACGATGTTATCCAGAATATTTTCCTGACTCCTTTGAACAGTGTTGACGATAATGAAGGACTTTCCATACAAAATGAGTTACATCAAAATTCTCCGAATCCATTTAGAGAATATACATCAATCAGTTTCGTTCTAAAAGAAAAGGATGATGTTCGAATCGATATCTATAATGTTAAAGGGCAATTGGTCAGAACTTTAATCGATGAAGAAAAAGATAAAGGATTCTATAATCTGATCTGGAATGGTAAGGATAGCAACGATCATTCTGTTTCTTCAGGAATTTATCTTTATAAGATGAAGACCGGGAAATTTGCTGATTTAAAGAAAATGATTGTCCTGCAATAAAACATAAAATAAGCGATTGAAAAAAATAACGCTTAGTAAAATTTCTTGTGCGTTTTTTTGGGAAAAGATATAAAAAAAAATTAATGCTTGACGCCAAAAACAGTTTATATTTTTTTTCGTAACATAAATTTAGAAATGGAGGTTACAATGAATAAGTTATTAGTTTTAGTTTTTATTATTGGATTATCATTAACTCTCAGTTCTACTACTATTTATGATATCCAATATACCGATGATGCTGGTGATGGAACTTATCCTTCACCTTATGTCGATCAGGAAGTTACTGTCGAGGGTATTGTCACTGCTGTTAATTACAGCCATTATCCTGATAATTTCGTTATTTCCATGCCCGAAGGTGGTGCCTGGAAAGGTGTTTTAGTTTATATGTCCGGTGATGAAACATGTGCTTTAGGTGATGAAGTAGAAGTAACAGGAACAGTTCGTGAATATTACGGACTTACTGAAATTTCCGGTTATGGTGAAACTTTTATCAGCGTAACTCATTTGAGTTCCGGAAATCCAGTTCCAGCTCCTGTCCTTCTTACAACCGAAGAACTTTCTTCAAGTGAAGAGTATGAAGGAGTTTTAGTTCAATTAAATGATGTATATGTTTCGCAAGTTCCTGATGGTTACGGTGTATGGTATGTTGTCGATACTTCTGCAGTTCCCGGTAAAATTGATGATAGTTTCTTTTATCTTGATGATGTGGATCCGCCCATCGAAATAAATCTAAGTGACTATTGGGCTATCTTACGAGGGATTGCCGTTTATTCTTATGATGAATATGGATTAAATCCCAGAACTCCAGATGATATGATCCAAGAAAACTCAATTGATAATAAAATTATTGAAAATGTGATCACTTTGGGAAATCATCCGAATCCTTTTACGGCAGGAACAACAATTAGTTTTAATCTTAAACAAGCAGGCAAAACAAATTTGGAGATTTATAATGCAGCCGGACAGAAAGTCAGGACTCTATTGGATGAAAACAAAGATGCTGCTAATTACAACATTACCTGGGATGGCAGAAATGACGAAGGAAGAGATGTTGCTGCCGGTGTATATCTCTATAAGCTGAGACACAGCGGAAGATATACTTCAACCAAGAAAATGATTTTGATGAAATAAAATTTACTAAAAATAAAAACAGGTCATGTTTAACATGACCTGTTTTTTTGTGTCAGATATTTTCACTCTAAAATTTTACTTCCATTGTTAAGAAAAGATTAAACAACGGAGATGGAGTAACATACATATAATCATTACCGGTCAGATAATCATCGACGAATTTTCCATCTTCATCAAAATATCCGCGATTATAATCCTTCTTCACATTAGCAGATGAAAAATTATCATCTCGATTAGTGATGTTATTCAAATTCAACCTGATAAAAAATTCTTTTTCACCAAGATAAAAAGAGTATTTGAGATTGGCTCCAAGTTCAAAAAAATAAGGTAGTTTCGAACTTGTTATCGAAGTAGAATCCGCTTCAAATCCACCACTACCATCGTCGATATAGTTGCTGTAATATTCATTTGTGTAATTTGCATAATAATCGTCCCAATATTTGGCAGTTAATCCCATCCGCAGTTTTCCCTCAAAGGGAAGATTTTGAAAAGTATAACCCAGATCTGCGTTTGCCATTTTTTCAGGAGAAAAGGGAACAACTTTACCGATCATCTCATCCGCATCTCCCTTAAATATCTGCTCAACATTCATCTCGACCCAGCGATTCTTGGAATAGGTTAAAGAAAAGGAAGCATCGATATTCTCATATTTTATATTCGAACTCAATTCCAATCCCTGATGCCTGGCTTGTCCTGCATTTAAAGTCAGCGATTCGTCTCTCTGCACCGTGTAAACCGAATCATTATCCGCATCATAATAAAAATTAGTAACCGGAACATCGACCCGCTCAATTTTATCGACATAATCGCTGAGATAATAATTGGCATTCAAATCAAAAAATGCACCCTCATAACCGATCCCGAACTCCATAGTATTGATCTTTTCAGGTTTTAATTCTCCATAAAATGTTTCTATCGAATATTCCTGATTCAGACTATCAACCAGATCGATCTCATACATCTGGTTACCATCCGGACCATCATAACCGCTGTACCAATCCCGTGTTTTCGGTTCTTTGTAGGCGATCGAGTAGTTGGCAATTAAATTCAAATAATGAGTAAGATTATAGTTTATGCCGAATTTAGGTGAGAAAAAATTAAATGTTTTTTGATAATCATCCTTGGAAAATTTAAATGTCTCCACTCCCGAAGTATCGGTTTCCGTCTTTTCTTTTGTTGAATAGAAATAATAACCTGTTGGTTGACCGTTCCCAAGATCATAAATTTCGATCGGATTTTCCTCAACCTTCGAGGTATAACTCGCATATTGTCCGTCGATCATAATATTCATCTTGGAAAAAGGTTTGATCTGCGTTCGAGCAAAAGCGGACATATTCGAGACAGTGGAAGAGTAATCATAAGTTCTTTGCATTTTTTCGTAGGTTTCGACACTATCCGGAAATTCAGGATTAAAATGTCTGAAATTTTCTCTTTTACCGATATGATCTGCATTCCACTTACGAAACTCACCGCCTACAACCAGATTTAATGAGGAATTGAGATCGTGCTGATAATATGTGTTTCCTCCAAATTGGAAATGATCGCTGATACTATTATTTCTCCAGCTATAATCATATCTCGAATTAAAGAAATCTTTACCTTCACCGCTTATTAATTCCCCGTTATAGGAAGGACCTTCGACCGGGATCGGACCGATCCAGATCGTATCCTGCGGATTAAATCCTTCTACGATAAGATTATAATTTTCATAAAGATAAAGAGCGTGTTTTGCAAATTCAACATGCTCAAAAGCACCCGGATCGTCATCATCCAGAAATCCATCGTGAAAATAAATAGTTCCGGTTTCGATATCGAACTTATCTTGATTCAAATATTTCCCACCACCATCACCTTTGGTTACAAAGAAGTTAGTCATCAATATTTGATTTTCAGATATTTTCCATTCATCCCGTAGAGATATTTGCGGTTTAAAATAATAATTTTCCTGATAACTATGATTATTACGATTGTATTCTCTTCCTAATTTTGCGAATAAATCCCTGTCCGATTTAAAATATACCTGATTATGATTTTGGGGAGCACCGATAAAACTCAAATTCATTTTATGTTGACCGATCAAAGTTTGAGTTTCCAAACCAAAAGAATAGCCGTCATAATTTGTGCCGCTAAGATAATAATCTCCCGCTTTTCTCTCGATCATTAAATTATAAATGAATTTTCTGTTAAAGATGTTTCCGGAATTGTATCTGAACAAAAGATTATAATTTGATGGATGATAATCGATGAGATGACCTTTTCCATCGGCAACTAAAGATCTTCTGGTTAAATAAGGTATTTCGGAATTTGCGGGAGTAATAGCATGATCTATAATATCCATTTTTGAAGTTAAATATCTGCCGTAGGAAGAACGAAGCGTAAACGATCTTTCCGGTTTATTTCCGATAGTTTCAATATTGAGAGAACCGCCAAAAGCTCCGGAACCATACAGAGAAGAACCGGCTCCTTTCTGAACCTGCACGGATTTAACATTTGATGAAAGTCCAGTCCAATTCGACCAATAAACTTTCTGGCTTTCAGGATCATTGACCGGAATGCCGTTTATTAAAACCTGAATTTTATCTGCTTCAAAGCCTCTCATCGTGATTTGAGCATCACCGATTCCGGTTGTATTGGCAAACAATCCCGGGACATCATCGAGCAGTTGCGGCATATCTTCCGTCGTATATTTATCGGATATTTGTTCCTGATCGATATTGGTAAAAGCGATTGGAGTTTCTCTTTTTTTGGCTCGATTTGCCGTAACATCGAATCCGGCAATCTCAACTGCTTTGCTGACCAGAGAGAAGTTGACTATCGCAGTTGTGTTTTCTTCAACGATAATTATTTTCGATTCCGGCTTATAACCGATAAAATTGGTATAAACGGTATGTTCACCTACAGGGACATTTTTTAGATAAAAACTTCCATTTTCTTTAGAGTAAGTTCCTGATGTCTTATCCTCGATAAAAATTTGGGCATTTACAATTGGATTTCCTGTTTTTTTACTGGTTACTTTCCCGGCAATATTACCGAATTCTTCTGCAAATAATGAATTCAATATAAAGAATAATAAAATAAAAATACAAAATAAGTGATTTTTTTTCATCTGTCATCCTCCTCGTGTGAAAAAACTTGAAATGATGGTTTAAGTGTCAAGAATTTATCAAAAATTTTGATCATGAATTTTGAAATATATAAATTCTGCATAATTGAGTGTTTTTGAGAAAATCATAAAAGAGAATGTCTTTGCGAGGTTTTCTTCTTGCTGTTTCTAACGAAGCAATCTCCTTCTTATCAGCAAGTTAGAGCTTTAAATTGCTTCGCAGGAATTGCTTCATAAGAAATCTCGCAAAGACAAATTGAAACTGTGCAGAATCCTTTTTGAAATACTAAAAAGGAGGAATATTATTAATCTATCATAATTTTTTCAAGTTCTGTTCGATTATACAACAACAAATTCCCTTTCTTCCCAACTTGCGTTATCGTTCCGATTTTCTTCAATGCATAAATTATACGACGAGTTTTATAAATAGATATCTGTAGTTCTTTCGCATAACTTTTCGTGGAAAACGGATCTTCTAAACCTACAGGAATAAATCTTTGGAAATCTTTTTTATTTTGGAAAATGATCGATTCTTCTACATCCTTCAATTTCCTATCGAAAATACTGATTCCTTTCCTTCTCCAACTTCCTTTTCCATCATCACAACGAATTTCTTCTTCCTTGATCAATAAAACTTCAAGAGTAAAATTCATCTGCTGAAACAAACCGGTAATCCTGACAACTTCATCAAAAATATCGAGCAATTTCCCTCTTTTCGGAGATTTCCTGCTGCGCAGGATTTCTCCGTCTTCGGAAATAACAGTAATCTGTTTTTCTTGAGCAATTGGGTAAATTAAACGGACTTGATATTTTTCAGATAAGGTTAGAAGTTTATTCCTGATCTTTGCCAGGCTTTTTGTCTGGATCTCGATCAGTTCATTTTTCCTGACAATATCGATGATGTAATTATCTACTTTTGCTTCGAGTTTATCTCCCGGTTTGGAATACCATTTTTTCAAAGCCGAATGTAGAGAACGCTCGTTTTGGAGACCGATATTGGGGATCATATTTGATTGTATCGGAATTTGAAAGTTTAAGATTAAAGTGATTGTATCTTGTCACAAAAAAGCAAATCACAAAAAGTAAATCACAAATGACAAATAAATTCCAAATCCAAATATTAAAATTACAAACGAGCTAATGCCCATATTTGTTTTGAATTTGGAATTTTCTTCTTTGTTATTTATTTGAATTTTGTGTTTTGTAATTTGATATTTCATTTCAGTTTTTCTTGACTCACTACTAATACTTTTTATAAATAATTACGAATTTCCTGCCAGGTTTTCGCTACTTTTTTTCCTGATTCAATTTCTTTGATTTTTTTGAAAGCATCAATAAAATCGAGTTCCAACTTTTTTGTCTCATTCCGGTAAGAAATATCATCAAAAATTTTTATTTTTCCTTCCGGAAAAGATTGTAATAAAGATACAACCTTTCTAAAAAATTGAATCATCCACATTTAACATAACTCGATGCATAAAACCTCCTATTGAATTTATTTGATAAACTCAAGTCCATTTCTGCTTCGTTCTTTTCGGGACTGGACTTCATCAACTTTAGTTCGATGGAGCTCAGTAGAATGCTTGAATTCCGGAGTCATCTCAAGTCCGGTTTCGCTTATTTATAAACCTGATTATACAATCAAACTTTCCGAATTTTATTTTGAAGAATTACTTTGAAAGAAACTTCGGAAAGCGTTGTAAAATTATTTAAATTGAACCTTTAATTCCTCGTTCATTTCGATTTTAACACCGGGAAAATTTTTCATGATCTTTTTCATTTCTTTCTGGTTTTCTTTTAATGAATTCAGTTTTTTAAAATTTTCCGTATCTTTGAGGATCTCATCAAAATCCATTTCCACAAAAGTTATGGTCGAGCCATCCCTGTTGGTTGCATTTGTTTTGGTGATCTTACCGTCAAACTCAAATTTCATCGAGAATTTCATTCCGGCGAACATCGCTTTCATCATTTCCATTTCAGAAGGATCCATTTCCATATCCTCGACTTCTTCGGGAACTTCTTCTTCTGCCTTGTCAATTTCTTCACTCAATTTCGGGTATTTAATGGTCAGTTCGGAAGTTTTACCCTTCTTGAATTCAAAACTCAAATTCTCGGATGGTTGTTCTCCTGTCGTTCCCATCATCGGCATATTTCCCATGGCAGAACCTGCCGGATTTTCATTAACAGTCAGTTTCGTAATATCCTCAAAAGCATAAATAACTTCGTAGCCAACTTTTCCATTTTTTTCCAAAGGCTTGCTGGAAACATAACTTACATTTTCTCCATATTTAGTAATGTCTTTTTTCAGTTTCTCTTCGTCATAAAAAGAATTTTCCTGTTCTTCAGTTTCTTTTTCAGCTTCCATTCCAAAACCTGACATCATCCCTGACATCATACCTTCATTGAATAGAACAGTTTCCTCGATCGTTCCGCTTCCATCTTTCTTGACTTTGATTAAAGTCGATACTTCAAAACATCCTGATAATAAGATCAATAGCAACAATCCAAACAACAAAAACCTGATTTTCCGATACATAAAAACCTCCATTTATTTTTTTATTGGTTAGACCTTTGTTTTGTATGGAAATATCTGTCAAATGAAATTTTTTATGAACAACGAACAAAACGAACAGGACGAACAAACATACAATCAGATTTATAGTTCGCTTTTGTTGGTCATTGCTCGTTGTTTAAAATATCAACCTGGCAAGTTGATTTACGATTCCGGTTGACATCAATTTCTTAAAAAAAAAATTAGAGAATCAGCAACGAACAAAACGAACATTACGAACTTTTTATGTTTGTTAAGTTTTGTTCGTTGCTGAAATAAGTTCGTGTTCAGTCTGTGCAAGTCAGTAGCAAAAAAAAGAAAAAGACAGGATAACAGGATTTACATGATAAATTCTTAACTTTGCGTCTTTGCGGTTAAAATGTTCGTTTTGTTGGTTTTGTTCGTT
>DRTC01000264.1 GCA_011372345.1 Candidatus Cloacimonadota bacterium | reverse complement strand
GATTGTTTTTCCATCTAAACCTTCCGAATCCTTATAAATAAGAGGAACAGGAAGAAGGCTTCGGAAGGAGAAGTAAGTTATCTCAATAAAAGACATTTTTTGATCTCTGATTTCCTGTCTCCGGAAACCATTTTATAAAAATAGATTCCTGATGAAACAGGTTTACCTTGATCGTCTTTTCCATTCCAGTTAATTGAAGACTCACTATTGACTATTGAATATTTTCGAATGTTTTGTCCTTTGATATTGTAAATTATTATCTCTGCGTCCTCTCCGTTCTCTGCTGTAAGGTTGTATGAGATAGTTGTGGAAAGATGGAAAGGATTCGGGTGATTATTGAACAACCTGAAATCGGAATTGGAAATTGTTTCATCTTCAGCAAGGGTATGATCATCCGGTGGATCGGTTGTGAATTTGATTGCTAGTCCGTTTTGCAGTTCGGTTGCACTTGCAGGATAAATGTTGGCGTAAGTATAAAGAAGACCATCGGATTGAGTTGGATTTTCGATACCGACAGTGCAGTAATTACCGTTACTATCAATATTATGAACCTCAAAATAGTTAAATTGAATTTCTCCATTCCCATCGATAGTCTGATAAAAATCAGGATCATAAAGAATGATCTCGAATTTTTCTACAGATACATCATCCTCGCGATTATAACATCCGTTCCACTCTATTATGAAAATATTTTCCGCTTGATCATAATAATGACATATCCTCATCCTTGCATGAATATCATTTTCCGGATCGATTTCTTCTCCGATCAGATCATCCCAGAAAGCGGCAATCATAGCATAGGGTCCCAAAGCTGCCGGAATATTCCAGTTCGTGAAATTTGTTTCCCAGGTTGGAACAAATGATATCCAACCGTTAGAACAGATCGAAATACTGTCATATTCTGTTCCGTAATAGGTGAAATTAAACGGCAGAGCGATTGTACTGGTCGAGTCATCGACCATTAAAATGACATCTCCAAAACCTCCCTCATCAGGATCGATCTCTATCCATTCATAAATCGGAGTTTCATCATAACCGGCATCAAAACTATCATACGCAAAATAACCGTAATTATCGTGCCCGGTCGGATGAGTATTATCGACATCTCCCACCACAGTTGTGAAAATTGTCGAAGTCAATAAACCGTTATCATCGGTTAGATCCAATTCGAAGGAGACATTTCGTCCAAGAAAGCAATCTGCTTCCACATTAACGGGAAATGTTCCCTCGCTTGTTTCTCCAACTGCCACATTTCCAAAATTAATAATGATCTCTCCCACGCTGGCAGCACTACTCAAAGAAGTCATAGTTCCCTGGAGATCAATGGTATCGACAGAGCCGATATTCTCAATGGTAACACTCAAATCATTTGCACCTAATTCCAGGTAATTATTTCCATTCGAGGAAAATTCTGTAACTTCAAAGATCAGACTGCTGGTGATCAATTCCAATTTAGCATCATTTCCGTTTGAAATATCAAGGTCAAATTCGAGAACTTCCTGATCAGGGCAGGCAGATAGAACTTCAAACTGGAAGTTTTGCGTGGAAGTTGCTCCTGCTCCTATATTTCCAAAATCTGCAGAATTATCTGTAATATTAACGAACTGGTTATCCGAACTCAAAACCGCAGTAATCGAATTTGCAGTTTGAGAACCAAAGTTTTTCAAAGTAACTTCCAGTTGGATGTCTTCTCCGGCAATAACAGCCGAATCGGTTTGATATGAATCTAAT
>DRTC01000263.1 GCA_011372345.1 Candidatus Cloacimonadota bacterium | reverse complement strand
TTTGTAATAAAATGCGTTAGCATTTGGTTTTGAAAACTCTCTTTTCTTAAAAAACTGCATCGCAGTGATATTTATCATCATTTACAGGTTTAAATGTCGCTTCTACGAGATATATTGTCTTTGTCATTTGCCAAATGCTAACGCATTTTATTACAAAGATAGTACTGCTACGCAGTTTATAGATATTCAATTTTCATAAATCCAAGTGGGAAATGTTAATTATTTATATATCTTCTCTTCTTCCAGATCTTTCAGGACTCTGATCACTCCCTGACTGAGAGCTTCCATCTCATTTTCTCCGGGAAGTACATGCACAGGAGCTATAAATCCAGTCATTTTAGTGATCTCATCGACAATAAATTTGTCGTAGGCAAGTCCGCCGGTCAGGAAGATCGCATCGACTTTTCCTTCCAATACAGCAGCAAAAGCTCCCATTTCCTTTGCCGTCTGATAGCACATTGCTTTCAGGATAAGTTCAGCTTTTTTATCCCCGTTTTGAATTCTTTTTTCAATCTCGATTCCATTATCTGTTCCGAGATAGGCAAGCAATCCGCTTTCTTTAGCAAGTTTACTTAACAGTTCTTTCTTTGTATATTTTCCTGAAAATGCTAATTCAAGTAAATCTCCGATAGGCAAGGCTCCTGCTCTTTGCGGAGAAAATGGTCCCATTCCGAGAAGAGCATTATTGGTATCGATCACTTTTCCATTCCTGATGCAGGCAACAGTTATTCCACCTCCCATGTGTACGGCGATCATATTGGTGTTGTGAAAATCTTTATTCAGTTGTTTCGCTAATTTATGAGCAGTATATCTGATATTCAAAGCATGAAACAGCGATTTCCTCTCGATTTCAGGAATACCGGAAATACGAGCTATTTCAGGAAATTCATCAACAGTTACCGGATCCACGATATAAGCGGAAATATTCTGATCATCTGCAATTGATTTGGCAATAAATGCTCCCAGATTAGAAGCGTGGATCCTTCCCCATAAATTAGGATTTTGCAGGTCTTTCAGCATGATATCATTTACCTTGTAAGTACCGCCAACTACAGTTTTAACCAAACCACCTCTTCCGACAACAGCATCTAAGGTTGAGGGAGAAATATCATTTTGCTCCATTGCTTTGAGAACAAGATCTTTCCTGAACTCATACTGTTCGATAATTCCACCAAATCGAGCAATTTCTTCTGCCTGATGACGAAGAACTTGCGTGAATAAAGCTTTATCATCATCATAGACTGCGATCTTGGTGGAGGTCGAACCTGGATTTATCACCAGAACCCGGTATTTCATATTTAGACTCCTTCTAATTTCTTTTTGCTCTTTTTTTTTGAAACAAATATATAGTCAAATGTTTTTTAAATCCAAATTATAATAACCAAATTTCTGGGTATTAATCCAATCTCTTTCTGAAACTTGAAATATTTATGGAATTAGAGAAATTTTTTATTATTTTGAAGAAAAGATTGAAGATATGATAACATTTATCATGCGCTCATCTATTAAATTAATTTCATCGACTATTCTTCTATAATCTCGTTTTATTTTCTTACTCATAAGAAATCCCCCTGAAAATCTCCTTTCGTGAAATCTCGAAGAAGTTTAGTTTCGACATTTATATGTCAAGCAATCGAATTTAATCGTTCGTATAGATACTGACTTTCTTAATGTTCTGGGTGTGTTGGTGACAATCAGAAGTTTATTCTCTTCACATTCATTGCTATCAAGTACATTAAACCGGAAATGAGAATAATAGTGGCTCCGGAGGGCAGGTTCATCTCAAACGAAAGATAAATGCCAATAAAAGTGAAGATCAGTCCCAGTATAACCGCCATCAACATCATAGAAGCAGGAGTCTTCCAGTAAAGAAAAGAAATGGCAGCAGGTAAGGTCAGGAGAGCGATCACGAGGATGAGTCCCACGATCTGGATCAAAACAACAATGGTCAGTGCGATCAGGATCAAAAGCAGAATATAAAGGAAATCAACAGGTAATCCCCGCAGACGGGAGAATTCTTCGTCAAATGTGATCGCCAGGAATTGACGATAAAAGATAATAACTGTTCCGATGATAAAGACATTCAAGACGATCAAGATCCAGATATCTGTTTGGGAAACCAGTAGAATATTTCCGAAAAGATAGGTCAGCAGATCGACATTGTAACCGGGAGTCAGGTATATGAAAATTACGCCGAGAGCCATTCCAATCGCCCATAAAGCTCCGATAACCGTATCTTCCTGCTGTTTTGCTTTCAGTTTTACCAGTCCGATAATAACAGCAGCAAGAATCGCAAAAACAAATGCTCCGATGATCGGTTCGATGCCGAGATAATAAGCGATCCCGACTCCTCCCAGAATGGCATGAGCAATACCGCCGCTGATAAAAACTATCCTCTTTATGACTACGAATGTTCCCATGATCCCGCAGACAATACTGGATAGAATTCCTCCCAGTACTGCATTCTGCAGAAATGTGTGCTGGAATAATGCTGTGAAAAAATCTTGCATAACTTATCCTGATTTTCCTTTGATATTAAATTCTCTTGTCATGTTGAGCCTGTCAAAACATGGAGTCCTTTTTAACCTTGTCCTCTCACACTTCGATAAACTCACGATAACAGAAGCATTAGATGACAGGAAGTCATTAACCACCAGATTCATCTGGTGGGATTTTGCTGGAGGTTGCAACTTTAACCGTTTTAACGGTTTCCAAGTATTTACGACAAAACAATTCCCATTCTTCCCGGAAACTCATCCTTCTATGATGTTCATCTTGATTTTTTATATAGTGGATAACTTTATCCAATTGACTTTCAGATACAGAAAAAGCGGCATACCCTCGCGCCCATGAGAATTTCTGTTTAAACATCAAAGATTCATTGATAGTATGTGAAGAAATTCCCTTGATCAACTGCATCATTCTCTTAATAGTCAAATCAACAGGAAGATCTACTAAAATATGGATATGTTCAGGATTTATATGACCAATCTTGAAATATATATTGTTTTCAAGACAGATGTTTTTAATAATTTTTGTAACTTGAACACATTTCTTTTTATCTTGAAAGAAAGGAATTCTGTTTTTCGTTGACCAGATGATATGAAACCAGCAGATTTTTAGTGAGTGTTTGGGCATTCTGTTCTCCCTTTCTAAAACCGTTAAAACGGTTTTCCTTCTATATTACTTCATTTTAAAACCACCAACTGAAGATTGGTGGTTAATTACTAACTTTTGTCATCCCAACAATCTCTCCTTGTTGATTTTATGAAGGATATTGGCTTTAACATGTTCTACCAATATTCCTCGTAAGATGCCATTATAAGGACTTCTCGGAATGACAGGTTTACAACTTACACTCATGCTCCAGCGTCATGATCGAACCATTATAAACATCCATAATGGAACTTCCCTTGATCTCATCGATCCGGTGCGTACAGGAACAGACATTCAAACAGGTAACTTTATTCACATAAGAGGAAACAAATCCAATATCATGCGAAACCATCACTATCGTTTTAGTCTCATTAATAATTTTCAAAGTTTCATAAATATCTTTTTCGATCGTGATATCAACGCTGGCAGTTGGTTCATCGAGCAGCAGAATTTCAGGATCGGTCATCAAGGCTCTGGCGATCAAGGTGCGTTGTTTCTGTCCGCCGGAAAGTTCACCGAAATTCTTTTCTGCTAAATCTTTGATGCGCACTGATTCCAACATTTCCAGAGCTTTTTGCTTTGTCTGTTTTTTATATTTAGGAAAAACAGAATTTAACTTCAAATCACTCATCATCACAACTTCGATGACATTTACCGGGAAATTTTTATCAAATTCACCTGCTTGAGGAAGATAGCCGATCTTTTGACGGGCTGGAATTGGATTCATTCCGAGAATGGAAATAGTTCCTTTGTCAGGTTTCAATAGACCGAGTATTAATTTCAGGAGAGTCGTTTTACCACCGCCATTCGGTCCTAAAATTGCCATAAAATCTTTTTTCTCGATGATTAAGTCGATATTACTTAAAATAGGTTGCTTCCTATAAGAAAAGGAAACATCTTTGAATTCGACAGCATTGATCATTGTATTTTCAACCTTCGAGTTGTAAGGAAAGCGTCAAACAGTATTTGACGATTAACGACGACTCGAAACCGTTATAACGGTTAATTTTGTTTATGGTACATTGATTCCCACAACTGAAGTTGTTGGCTACTAATCCACATCATAAGCCAAACCTTCTGCGAGACTACGAGATATAACTCGTAAATTTTCCAGATAATTTTCCGCTAAGGGATCGATCTTGATCACCTTTCCTTTGATCGCTTCCGCCACAACTTCCGCTTCTCTGGAACTGAATTGTTGCTGGACAAAGATCACTTTTATGTTTTTGTAATTAGCAAAACTTAAAAGTGCAGATAATTCTTTTGGATTGGGAGTTTTTCCCTGTATTTCTATCGGAATTTGTGTAAGCCCGAATTCGTCGGCAAAATATCCCCAGGCAGGATGAAAAACCAGAAATTCTTTTTTTCCGATCTTACTGAAAATATCTTCGGTTTCATTATGGATTTTATCTAAGTCCTTTTGGAAGTTTTTTAAATTTTGATGATAGAAATCCTTGTTTCCCGGATCTGAGATTACCAGTTCATTGAAAATATTTTCTGCCTGGATTTTTACTAATAACGGACTTAACCAGATATGAGGATCTTTTTCAGGAATAATTTCGGTCGCTTTTTTATGTTCCATAATTTTTTTCTCAACTCCGATCCTGATCAATAGGTCTCTTGAGGAAACCATTTCTAAAAGCTCAATCCCCTTTCTGGTATCGATGATCTTCATTCCCTGATTTGTTTCCTGAATTTTCTGTAACCAGCTTTCTTCAAACGGAACTCCGATGCTGAAATATATTTTTGTTTGAGTTAACTCGACCATTTGTTGAGGAGTCGGTTCATAAGTTGCCGGATTGTGACCGGGTTGAACCATAACCTGAACATCGAAATTATCTTCGGCAATGCGCTCCACAAAATATTTCTGCGGGAGAATACTGACGAAAATTCTCTCTTTCTCTTTCTTCTCAACCGCTTTACTGCAAGCAGAAAAAACAAACAAAGTTATAATTAAAAAACCAATAAAAAAAAATTTCATATTCTCCTCTACCTTCTTTGACAGTCAGAACATAATCCTTCAATATGTAAAGAATGTTCATCAACTTGAGCATCTAACTGTTCCTGAACTGTTTTTTTGATAACCTCAAAATTGCAGTAATCCAAACACTGAACTTTACGGCAATTGCTGCAAACAAAATGA
>DRTC01000262.1 GCA_011372345.1 Candidatus Cloacimonadota bacterium | reverse complement strand
GCATCGTTGGATATTTACTATTTCTTGAGAATGCTGCGGAGAAAGAAGTTTTATGATCGTCAAAATACAATCCTAAAACAGGCTCGAAATTACTGATTGCTTTTTCCCGATGTTTCTGGGTAAAAAATGAAATACCGGAGCCGGCAGTTATTGTAATATTCTTCCAGACAGAAAGTTCATTCTGAACAAAAGTATGATGAAGATGCTGATTATTGGAAGTCCAATCAAGATAGGTTTGATCGTCTTTGCGGTTATAAACCTGTTTTTCTCCCCTGTAACCTGAAAGTATTTTCAGAATATCGAATGGCTGCCATTCAAAATTCTGACTAAATCCAAAAGTCCAGTTTTCGATCAGAGAATTCAAAGTTATTTCCGAATAGGTATTATCCGCAAATCTTTTGTAAGTATCTTCGTAAGAATCAAAATAAATACTCGAAGCAGATTTAAGGTTATATCGCAACTGGAAAGAACTGATCCCGGTCAATTGATAGCGTTTCCAATCGAAGATCCTGCTGTAGTTTTCATCGGTTGATTGATAGATAGAAGCCGGATTTCCCTTTTCATCCATAAATGTATAACCTGCTGTAATCCCAAATTTATGAAAATCGAATATCTTCCAGTTCAATTTCATCTGGAAATCATATTGTTCCCGATCGGAATTATCCCTTACTTTTCCATTCTCAACCAGTTCCGCTTCGGAATTTACAGGCTTCAATTCTTCCGGAAGCATAAAACCGTCCGTGTTATTTCTGGAAGCAAATAGCCAGTAACTGAATTTTTCCAACTCTCTTGAACTTGATAAACTGATCGAATTAGTATTATTTCTTCTGAATTGAGTTGTGAGTTTGATCCAGGATTTGTTGCCGGGTTTTTTTGTGATCAGGTTTAATACACCACCCATTGTATTGAATCCGTAAAGTGCGGAAACCGGACCTTTGATCAATTGGATCTGGTCAATATCAGAAAGTGGAAGTAACTGCAGGTCGAGATTTCCGAAATATCCTGAAGATAACGGTCTACCGTCGATCATGATCTTGATCTCTTTTTTATCAAAACCGCGAATCCTGAGGTTGCTTTCTCCTTTTCCTCCAATTGTCAGATCAACTCCATTCATATCTGCGACAGATTCTGCTAAATTTATTTCAGTCATTGCATTTTGGGAATTGAATTTTTTTACTTCGATCGAGCCGATTGATTGCTGCGGTTTTTCCGCAACGACTCTGATACCTTCTAATTCATAATATCTTGATTTTGAAGTTAGTAGAGAATCCACTTCTTCTGCAAGAATTAAAGTTGAAAAGAACACAAACATCACAAAGAAAGTTTTTTTCATTTCTCCTCATATTTGATAATTTCTACTCGTTCCCAAACTCCTGTTTGGGAATGCCAGAACTCTGTTGTCTCCTCGTTCTCAAACTCCTGTTTGGGAATGCCAGAACTCTGTTGTCTCCTCGTTCTCAAACTCCTGTTTGGGAATGCCAGACAAGAAGATAATTTCGAATTCATAGAATTTGAAAATTATTTATCCTTAATATTTTATCAGAATATTCTCTAAAGAGGTCTTCCCTATGGGAGACGATCAAAGCTCCGAAACCATTATTTCTCCTGGTTTGAAATATATTCTTTAATTTTTCGATCTGAACATGATCGAGACCTGCTGTCGGTTCATCCAATATCCAGAATTTTTTCCATTCCAGATTAAGGGCTGAGATACCAATTCTTTTCAGTTGTCCGCTGCTTAATTCCCAGATCGGTTCATCTTTCAAAAGTAAAAGATCGAATTGATTCAAAATATTATTTCTTTCATTTTGCTGTTTATGCGAATCTTTTGCCAGAAATTTATTTTGCCAGATAGCAAGTTCTTCTTCAGGAGTTGAAGCGATCAAATTTGCCAATGGTTCTTGTTTTAAAAAAGTTATTTGCTTTGCTTTTTCATAGACTTTTTGTTTTGTAACATCCTTGTCTTCAAATAAAATCCGTCCTTTAAAATTATTCTCCAAACCGCTTAATATCCTGCAGAAAGTTGTTTTCCCGCTTCCGTTCTTGCCAGTCAGAAATGTAATCTTGTCGGTTTCGATCTCCAGATTTACATTTTTGAAAATTATTTTATTTTGATAACTGAAGGAAAGATCGTTAATAGAGATTATTTTCATTTTTTTAATCATAATTATTCTAAAAAACCATTCCATCTAACGCCGTGATAAATAAAATAGTGATAGAAAATCTTTTGAACTTCACATCACCACAATGTCCGTCAAAAGCCGGAGTAAACAATTGTGGTGTTATTCTGATTTATTTTCATCGTTATTGATTTCCTCTTTTTCAGAATACTATCTGACTGGACTTCATCAACTTTAGTTCGATGGAGTTCAGTAAGATGTCACTAACTCAAGTCCAGTCTCACTTCGCTCCTCTGAACTCGAGTTATTCAAATTTATCTCTTTATTTGAAATTTCTAAAAGTTTTTCCATGTGGTCGGCTATAAAAATGATTTTCCCTGATCTTGAAAGTTCTGTTATTATATTTTTCATAATTTGAACATATTTATCAGATAATCCTGCTGAAGGTTCATCCAATAAATAAATATCAGGAGACAAGGTAAGAAGGGATGTAAAAGCAATCAGTTTTTTCTGACCAAAAGATAGATCAGCCGTATTTTCAAATCGCAAATCCTCGATCTCAAGTTTCTGCAATGAATCATCGATTCTCCGCTTAATTTTTTCAGGTTCGACCAATAAATTTTCAGGACCAAAAGCCAATTCCAATTCCACGAGAGGAAAAAAAAGTTGATTTTCGGGTTCCTGCATAAGTAAGCTGATCTTTGGAGAAATCTGCGGTAAACTTAGATTTTTTAGATCTTCATGGGAAATAAAGACCTTTCCGTGAAAATCTCCGGAGATCATTTTCGGGATCACTCCGCATAAAATGTTCAATAAGGTTGTTTTACCGGATCCGCTGCTACCTTTAACAGCAATGATATCTCCGGATTCTGTTTCGAAATTAAAATTTTCTAATAACCAGGCAGTATCTTTGGTATAACGAAAGGACAGGTCTTGAATTTTCAGGTTTGTCATTAAATTGCTATAACTCTATTTTTGAAACATATTTTATCCATCTCTGTTTGAATTCATCTTCAGGAATGATCAGACGAAAATATTGCTCATTATTTTTTTCTTTGAGAACAAGATATGTTTCTTCAATTTCAGCTTTTTTTATAGTTGCTCGCAAACCATCGCGGGAAATGAATTTTATTTTCGGGATCGAACTCGAATCGATTTTAAAGTATTCGAGGATTTTATCTATTCGTATTCCCTGAAATTCATCACCACTCAAAGTGACGAAATTTTCTCTGTTAAGTTTTTCAAATCTGTCGAATGAGAGTTTGAAAATCTGATCTTTATGCTCAATCATAATTCCTGCAAAATTTTCATTCTGCTTTTGCCGGATGATCGATAAAGCGACAAGAAGAATTACTAAAATTGCAAGTATGATTATGATTTTTTTCAATTTTCCCTCGTTATTCTCGTTCCCAAATTCCATTTGGGAATGCGATTTTTGGAAAAGTTTTACTTTGTTTTTTTTTCATAAGATAAGACGAAAAACATTCGAAATACAATTTCTTTAATAATTGTGTTCTCAAATAAAATATGGGAACAAGTATTTTTTTTCATTTCGGTGTTCTTTCTGTGTTTTCAGTATTCAATTTCCTGTTTTTTGATTTTATATTTTCTGACCGGATAACCATTTTTTTGAGATTCTCCTAATAATTCGAAATCTTTTATTCTTTCGGAAAATAATAGTATCTTTCCATTTTTTTCAGTCTTGATATCTATAATTCTTTTTACCGGTTGATAAATACAAATCTCTCTGATATCAGTGATATTGCAAACCGGTGGAAGCAATTCCGAGGAAGAATACCAGCTATTTTTATCTTTTTTCAGTTGAATTTCTGAAAACGATATTTCTGAAATCAAAGCAGCAGTTCCATCTGCTCCGATCAACAAAGCATATTCAGTAAAAGGAGCTTTTTCCTTGAGGAGTTGTGCTAACTTTCCTGATTCAGTGATTTTCGCTCCAGCTGAAATATTTCCGGTTAATATGATCCCATTACTTTCACATGCTGATAAGAACAGAAGAAGAACCAGAATTGCGACAATTACAATTCCAGTAAAATTGATCTTTATTTTTCTATCCATTTGATTTTAAGTGCTTTTTCCCAAATCGGATCACGGAAATCCAAATTTGATCTTTTTTCCTGCTTTTCATTTTCGGAAAATAAATAAAATTCATCTGGAACATTATTCCATTTCAGAAGTTCTTTGATTTGCTTCCAATTCTCGAATGGTTCCATAAACAAAATTCCTCGATCGAATAATTGAATGTAAGCGATTTCTTTTATCCACATTCCGGCTGGCATAGACGGACTTTTCAGATCGTATTTTCCATCCTCGAAAATGAGTGATGCTTTTTCCAGGTATGTTTGATAATCTAAATTGTGTTGAACTCCATCTCTGCCTACGATCAGGAATTCTCCATCAAGAAAAGGAAAAATGTTCTCGATCAAATCATTAAAAAAATAACCGCTAACATCAACGAATGGTTCGGGATCTTTTCGTATTTGTTTCTTTTCCAGGTTGTTTTCTGCAAGAAAGATCGTATTGGGAAAGATCGCTTCCTGCAACAATTCGACTTCTATAGTTTTTAAATTTCGGATCCAGAACATATCCCGCATTTCAGGAACTACCAGCCTGATTTCATTGATCTGAAGGTCGTTACCATTTCTCTGCAAAGCAATTATCGGTTTGGTTTGAAGAATTTCTTTTTTCTTTAATCTAACCAGATAATTATCATCTGAAATAAACTTCAATTGAGCAAAGTCATTGATTTCATTCACTTTTAAAAGCGAGATTAAATCGACTCCGGACCATATATCGATTTTTATTTTGTCATTTTTTTCCCTTGTTGTTGTTATTTCGAGCTGTTCAAATTCTTGTAACTTTTCGATCGAGATCGGTAATGATTCATTGTCTGTTTTTATTTCTAATGAATGTAAATTTAGAAATAAAATAGAAAATACTGAGAATAACGAGATAAAATATTTCATTTATTAAATCCTCTTTTCTAATTACAGTTCTATTCAACCAGTATATTTATCAAGACTTTACGGATGGTTGAGTTTACTAGATCTCCGTAATGGTCGGTGTTTTATCTTCAACCATTGCGAAGGTTTCAATCTCCTGAGGAAATTTTAACCATCAGTCAAAAACCTGACATGGTTCGCAAGCTTTGTGAGTTTACCGATGAACACTGACTAATCTGTAAAAAATCATTTTTTTATAGATCGAATAGGAAAAAATCCCACCGATCATACCGGATATGGAAGCAGCAATCAATGAGATAAGGAGAGGGATCAGAGCAAGCCGCATGATCAAAATAGTAACCACGATTGTTCCGGAAATGTTGGCAAATAAACAGAGCATGATTTGTGAAAACAAATTATCCTTATTTTTCAGGAGAAAGGAAGCGATTTCAGCAGTAATTCCCGGGAGAGTATAACTTATAATCGAAACCGCTCCGTGATTTCCAAAAAAGCCAATCGAGATCATGACAACGCCCTGCACAAATCCTACTAAAAAGCCGGCTCCCGGTTTTTTTATGATCACGATCGCCAGCACCAGCCACATCATATATAATCCACCGGCTAAGGAACCACCGGGAATCATCAAAGGAGATGAGATCAAATGGATCAAGGGCGTTATGATCGGTTTGACCGATAATCCCAGGGCACTGAAGATCGCAATGTATAACAGGTCTTGCGACGAATATTTAGTAAATAATTTCATATAAAAAATTGATAGTGAATATTTGGAAACCGATAAATCGGTTAATATCTATTATCTTCTTATTAACCGCCAACTTAAGTTGGTGGCTAATGAAACAAGAAAAAGACATCAACCGTTTTAACGGTTTCTCATTTTATCGAATCTGTCTTTTAGAG